>CAZRQM010000040.1:0-3180 GCA_964602385.1 uncultured Thermotogae bacterium
TACATGAATATCGGGTAAATCGGGAAGAGCGAGGCGAATACGAGGGCGATTACGCTCATCAGCTTGATCAAGATGTCGAGCGACGGGCCGACGGTGTCCTTCAATGGATCACCGACGGTGTCACCGACGACACCCGCATCGTGCGCTTCGGAGCCCTTTCCGCCGAAGTGTCCTTCCTCCACGTACTTCTTTGCGTTATCCATCGCGCCACCCGAGTTTCCGGCGAAGATCGCGAGCTGGATCGCCGAGAGGAGTCCACCGATCAAGAAGCCCGCGAGCGCGTAGCGGCCGAAGATGAGGCCGAAGGCGAGCGGAGTGATGACGGCGATCATCGCCGGGAGGAACATCTTGTGCAGCCCTCCGTGTGCGGTAATGCTGATGCAACGCTTGAAATCGGCGATCGCTTCGCCGGTCATGATCTTTGGATTCTCCTTGAATTGGCGACGGATCTCTTCCACAAGAACACCGGCGGTGCGGCTGACACCACGGATGAGGAGCGCCGAGAAGACGTAGGGAACCATTGCGCCCAGCATCAATCCGGCGATGACGAACGCCCCCATCTCGATTGCATTCCCTGTAGGAGAGAACTGCGCCGCGATCTGGCCGACGATCGGAAGCTGTGGTGAGACAACCTGCGACGCACTGCCGATCGCCGACCACATGAATGCGGCGATCAAACCAAGAGCGGCGAAGGCCGCCGAACCGATGGCGAATCCCTTTCCAATTGCCGCGGTGGTGTTCCCGATCGAATCGAGCTTGTCCGTGCGTTCACGCACCTCTGGGGGGAGTTCGGCCATGGTGGCTATTCCACCCGCGTTATCTGCGATCGGCCCGTACGTATCGACAGCGACGGTCATCGCGACGAAGGAGAGCATTCCCATCGCGGTAAATGCGACTCCGAGCAGGTTGCCGAACTGATACGCGGCGATTGTCGCCCCTGCGATGACAATAACAGGAAGGAAGGTGCTCATCATGCCAAGAGCCAAGCCCTCGGTCACGGCGATCGCTGGACCGTCCTGGTTTGCCTTGGCCAACTCGCGCGTTGGCTTGTAGTCGGTCGACGTGTAGTACTCGGAGAAGAAACCGATCGCTATTCCGGCTACAAGACCGAGGATCACCTCGTAGAAGATATTGAGGCCCAGCGGGGACAAGTAGCAGAAGAGGAACGTCGTCACAGCGGTGAGTACCGCGGCGATGCGCGTACCGTTCATCAAGATCTGCTGCATTCCCTCTTGTCGTTTGCTGAACCTGACGTACAGAATAGCAAGGAAGCTAGAGAATAGCCCACCAGCCACGACCATCAGTGGCGCGAGCAGCACCCAACTGAAGTTGCCGGCATTGAACCCAGCCGAAAGGCCAAGCTTCCCGATGATCCCCTGGATGCTTGCATTGCCGCGGCCAACGTACAAGTAGAGGACCATGACGATTACCGAGATGATCGCTCCGACGAACGATTCAAGCAGATCCGCCCCTAGACCGCCGACGTCTCCGACGTTATCTCCCACGTTGTCGGCGATCGTTGCCGGGTTGCGGGGGTCGTCCTCTGGGATGTGCATCTCGACTTTTCCGACCATGTCCGCGGCCATGTCCGCCGCCTTGGTGTAGATGCCGCCCCCGACACGATCGAACAACGCCACGAGCGACGCGCCCATCGAGTAGGCACTGACGATTAGTGCTCCGCGGATGAAGTTGACACCCATTGACTGAACGCCAAATAGATAGCGTGTCTCAATATGCAAGGTGGCCGGATCGAACCACTTGTGGAACAGAACGACAACGATCACTAGCCCGGCTAGAGCCAGACCCGCCACGGAAAGGCCCATGACGGCACCTCCCGAGAATGCCACATTTAGTGCATCCTTGAACGACTTTCGCGCTGCATTCGTCGTGCGCGCGTTGGCGTGCGTCGCTGCGTTCATCCCGATGAATCCCGCGGACATGGAGAGGAGCGAGCCGATCCAGAACGCGACCGCTATCTCCCAGAAGAACAAGATCCACAGGATTGCCCCGATGGCGACCATGGTGATCCCCATCACGCGTGCCTCTTCGAGCATGAACGTGAACGCGCCCGAGCGAATGTATCCCTGTATCTCCTTCATCCGGTCGGTCCCCTGTGCCTTCCGCACGACCGAACGGTTAAAGGAGAACGCACTCAACAGCGCCAGCACGGAAATCAAGGCTGGTACCACGATTAGAGCATTCATTTTGCTGCACACACCCCTTTTATGTTGCTTTTGGCTCTGCTGGTTCTCTTGTAGCGGCCAGCTTCCGCAAATCGCTAGTTTTCTTGCTTCTGCCCTCACCTGCATAGGGCGAAATCGCATCATTCTACCATGCATACACAGGGGCTTCAAGGCACGTTGACAAGGGATGATTCACGCGTATCGCTCTTCTTATGCCGGTTCCTTCCAGCTTGCGAATGTCGCGAATGGCAGACGAGCGTGTCAACCCGAGCACATAGCGCCTCTTGCTGCCTGCGGACATCTGTCTTGCACGCGAACGACAAAACGGCGCCCCTCTAACAACCCGGGTCTCTACGCCCAATCTCTTTGCGGGCTAGCCTTGTCTTACGAAGTACAAGAGCAAGAACCGAGTGGTGGAGAATAGAAGAAGGAGGAATACCATGAAGAAAGCGCTCGTGATTACGATGGTTGGGATTGCGCTTAGCGTGCTTTTCCTGACAGTCGGCTACGCGCAGGGAGCCGCGACCGCAACGGCGGCGCAGGATGACCTGTTGCAGAAGGAGTTGGCACAACTGGGAGAAGCATTCGTTGGCGTCAATAATGCCTTTGGTGGCCTGCAGACGTTCATGAATGAGGTTGTCGGCGAAGTGAAAGGAAATATGGCTGGTGTCGCTGACCTCGACAAACGTCTGGGCGATTTGAAAAACGTTGTGCAGGCGGTTTCCGTGGAACTCAAGGCCGCGGAAGGAAAGCTGATCGGCCTACGGGACGACGTCGATGGCCTATCTTCCACGCAGCGGGAGCTGTTGGTGCGAGCGGCCGCGCTCGAATCTGGTCTATCTGAACTCTCGGCCTCGTGCGACAAGTTCCAGAAGGCGATCACCGCCTCGCTCGATGCCACAAATGCCGATCTGTCTGCGTTGGGTGATAAGTACGATGCCCTTGCCGCGAGTTTCGCGGACTTCAGCGCCCAGTTCGCCGCGTTCAAGGACAGCGT
>CAZRQM010000040.1:3280-8930 GCA_964602385.1 uncultured Thermotogae bacterium
TTGCCGCGAGTTTCGCGGACTTCAGCGCCCAGTTCGCCGCGTTCAAGGACAGCGTAACGGTGGAGCTTGCCTCGATCGAAGGTGCGATTGGCTCCCTGCAATCTGACGTATCTGCGTTGGGTGATAAGTACGATGCCCTTGCCGCGAGTTTCGCGGACTTCAGCGCCCAGTTCGCCGCGTTCAAGGACAGCGTCATGTTCGACATCGCCGCCCTCAAGAAAGCGCAGGCGGGCCTGGAAAACCGCGTGAAGCAATTGGAAGACGAAGATGTGGGAACCTTCAAGAAGAAGGTCATTGAGCTTGAACGGTCTATGAGCGCACTGTCGATCAAGATTGACAACAACCGCGCTAAGCTGGAAGGGTTTGATGGTGCGATCGCCGACCTTGCAAACGGGATCAGCGCGAATCAGGCGGGCATCTTCGCCAATACGAACCTCATCGAGGATCACGATGCACGCATCGCCGCGCTGGAAGGCGGAGCCGGGCTTGCGGAGCTGAAGAGCCAGGTAGATGGACTGTACTTCATCTCCATCGTTGCTCTCCTCGCTGGTGTGGGTGCTCTGATTTGGGGATTCATGCAGTAGAAATGCGATGAGGGGGTTGGAACGCGGAACAGGGTGGGGCCCCGAGCCCCTCCCTTTTTTTGCACTGTCGCGTAACACAAGTTATATTTGTAAACTAGTGGTGGGAGGGGGTTGATGGACAGTCTAGGACAACGGTTGCAGCACTTCCGTTTGGAGAGCGGGTGGAGCAAGCGGGCTCTCGCGGAAAAACTGGGTGTTTCCATACCGTCAATCATCCGTTGGGAAGCGGAGATTGCCGTACCTAATGACTACAACCGCTACAAGATTGAGCAGTTCCTTTCCGCGAGCGCGCGTTCGCAGCCACAGCTCATCCCCACTCATCGACCAAGCATCGAACCGCTTGGCCTCTTCTCCGACCGGGAAGGGAAGATTAGACAGGTGCAATGACCAAGATCAATAAGCTTGAGCTGACCGGGTTTAAGTCGTTTCGCAATAAGACAGTCGTGCCATTCTTCGACGGCATGACTGCCGTTATCGGCGAAAATGGGGCTGGGAAGTCCAACCTGTTCGATGCGCTCAGCTTTGTCATGGGGAGGCGCTCCTCGCAGATGCGCGCCGAGCGGCTGGAGCACCTGATATTCAACGGGGGGGAGCGACTTTCCCCGGCGGATACGGCGGAGGTGACGCTCTATCTCGACAACGGCGATGGTGAATTCAACCAGTTCTTCGGTGATGAGCGTGTTCCGGAAATAACGCTGGGACGCAGGATCACGCGCAAGTCATCGACGTACACGTTCATGGGAAAGGCGTGCTCACGGGCGATGATCGATCGCGTGCTCGAGACGGGGCGGATTGACCCGGATGGCCAGCAGCTCATCGCACAGGGGCGAATCACGGAGATCATCAAGCGTAATCCAACGATGAGGCGAGAAATCATCGATGAGGTGAGCGGAATAGCCGCCTACGATGAGAAGCGCAAGAAGGCGATCGCTGAACTGAAGGATGTGAAGACGAAGCTGAACACGCACCGGGTGATCCTTGCCGAGCGCCACCGCCGTCTGCTCGCTCTAGCCAGAGAGCGCGATGCCGCCCTCGAGCACCAGCATCTGACGGAGGAGCAGACGCTGCTGCAGGAATCGATCCGCCACTATCAGCGTGAACGGCTTGTCGAGAGACTGGAGCGCGCCAAGGCGGAACGCGAAGGGATGGCGCAGCGGATCGAGGCGCTGGAGGCGGAGGTGGCCAAGCTCGATCTGGCGGTCGAGAACAAGGAATGGGAACTCGAAGGGATGCGCGAAGACCTGGAGGGCGGCGATCAGATTGCCCTTGTCAAGGAGGTCGAACGCCTCCGCTCCGAGATTCTCAATCGCAAGGGACAGATCGACCTCAAGACTCAGCAGGCGAAGAATCTGCAAGAGATGATCGACGAGGTCGCGAAGATCAAGGCTCAGACCAGCACGCAGCAGTCCACCGCCCCGGGGATGAATAGCGCTGTGCAGGCCCTCCTAGAACGGAAGCGCGGCGGAGTGTATGGCACGATCGCTTCCCTCTCCACGCAGCGCGATGGATTTGAGGTGGCCTTTGAGACTGCTGCCGGCGGGCACATGAACGATGTCGTCGTTGATTCTCGGGAGACGGCGATCGAGTGCATAGATTACCTGAAGAAGAACCGCCTTGGCCGGGCGCGCATCCTCCCGTTGCGCAGGCTCGTTGCCGGGCGCAAGAGCCTCGCCTCCGCTGACGCCCTTAAGTTGCCCGGGGTGATCGATTACGCGATTAACCTTATCGACTTTGACCCAAAGTATCGCCGCGCGTTCGAGTATGTCCTCTCCGATGCGATCATCGTGGAGAACCTTGCGGCGGTGCGCGATGTCGACGGCGTGCGTGCGATCACCCTTGACGGTGACCTGCAGAGCAAGGGAGGGGCGCTCACCGGTGGCTGGCGTGCTGGCGCAGACAAGGACAAGCGCGTGGAGAACAAGCCGTCGGATACGACCTTCGATACCGCGAAGAAGCGGCAGCAGATATCGCGGATCAACCGAGAGATCGACGGACTGCGCGAGGAGATCGAGTCGCTCACTGAGAAGCTCGCCGATAAGGAGAAGGAACTTTCGCAGCAGCAGGACAAGAAGCAGGAGACAAAGGGAGAGGCGAGCACGCGCAGCGATGAGCTGCATGCGTTGCGGGAAAAAAGGCGCGAGGCGTACAGGGACCTGGAGAACCTGCGTCGCAGCATGACGCGCTACGAGCGGCAAGAGGCGGAGGCGCAAGCCGAGCTGGAGACGCTGGGAGAAGAGGAACGTGCTCCCACTGAGTACATCGAGGGGTCGGTCAGCGATCTTGAGAGACGCATCGAGAGCAATCGGCGACGCCTGCGGCAGTTGGAGCCGGTCAATATGCGCGCGATCGACGAATACGCCGTCTACGAACGCGAATACAACGAGTTTCGTGATCGTGTCGATGTCTTGGAGGCGGAGAAGCGTGAGATTGAGGCCTTGATCGGACAGATTGAGGAGCGAAAGCGGGAGCGATTCCTAGAAACGCTGGAGACTATCAACTCCCAATTTAGTCATACGTTCACCAAGTTGTTCAGTGGTGGATCGGCTTCGCTCGAACTGGAGGAGGAAGGGAACATCTCCTCTGGCCTGTTGATCAAGGCTAATCCGCCGGATAAGGAACCGCACGTGATCGACTCCCTCTCTGGAGGGGAGCAAACGCTGGTGGCTACGGCATTCGTCTTTGCTCTGCAGGAATACCAGCGCGCCCCGTTCTTCGTCCTCGACGAGATCGATGCCGCCCTCGACAGGATGAACATCACCCGATTAGGGGTGATGCTGCGGGAGTATGCCAACAAGATTCAGGTGATCGTTGTCTCGCACAATGAGGAAACAGTTCGTCATGCTGACCGGGCCTACGGGGTGACAATCAAGAATGGCACGTCGCAGATACTTGCCTTGAATCTGAACTAGAGGAGATATGAACCGGATGCATGGATTGACGATCGCCGAAATCCCCATCACCGATCTACTGGAAGAGACGTGGGAGGGGATCCTGCAACGGCTGACCGTGGGCATGGACCCATGGGATATCGACATTGTCGAGCTGGCACATCGCTACCGCGATTACGTGGATGCGTTGCGCGAACTCCGCTTTGAGGTATCGGGGCGGATGGTCCTCACATGCTCCATCCTCCTGCGCATGCAATCGGACGATCTCCTTGCCTCCGCGCGGCCTACAGATAGGAATGGACTCATCGATGAGCTGCAAGAGGCGGTCGAAGAGGAAGCCGCCGAGTGGGAGGCTCCCGCTGAGCCAGAGGAATTTGCCCTCCCCCTCTTCCGGCGTCCCCGTCGCCAGGTGACGATCTTCGACCTCGGGCGGGCGCTCGCTGCCGCGATGAAGGTCAGCTTCCGACGTGGCAAGCGCTATGACGAGCGTGGTGTCGAAGAAGAGGAGGACAACCCGTTCGATGACTTCGAGCTGGGGGGACAGGACTTTGGGCAGAGGCTTTACTCCCTGTTCACAAAGATCAAGAACCTCCTCTCCGGCCACCGCGTGATCAGCTTCTTCCGCCTGCTGGAACGCGGGGACAAGGAAGAGCGTATCACCTATTTCTTCGAGGTTCTTCACCTCGCGGCGCAGGGAGAGATAACCTGCCAACAGGAAGAGTTTCTCGGCGACATCACCATCATGCTGCCACAGGAGGCGCTGCCTCAAGAGGCATTGCCTTAAGAGGCACTGCCTCAAGACTGAGGGAGGGATTGAGCGATCTTGTGAATGAGAGATTGAGTGATTCGACAATCTCCCGATCATTCAGTCGCTAGATCTTTCAATTCGTGGCAGGTAACGTATCGGGGGCTAAACAAGTATGGGGGAGCCGATGTTGGACAGGCAGGAAAGCAACATGGAGCATGACCAGGCCCTGATCGAGGCTGCTCTTTTCTTGTCACCACAGCCGCTAACTCGTCAGAAACTGGCGCGGATCATCGGCGGGACGTCTCTTGCCTATGTGGAACGCCTCCTGGCTCAGATTGAGGATGAGTATCGCGGCGCCACGCACGGGATCGAGCTGCACGTGGAGGACGCAAAGTCGATGTTTCAGGTGAAGCGAGCGTACATAGATGACGTGGCTCATCTTGCTCCCCACCAGGACATCTCTCGTCCGGTACTGCGCAGCCTGGCGATGATTGCCTATAACCACCCATTGACCCAGGCCGACCTGGTAAAGGCACGTGGGAACAAGGCCTACAAGCACGTGCAAGAGCTTCTCGAACGCGGCCTCATTCGCGCCGAGGACCAGGGGCGTACGCTGCTTCTGTACGTGACAGACGAGTTCCTCCGCTACTTCGGCCTGTCAAGTGTGGAGGAATTTCGCTTCCACGTGGGCGACTTGCCAGCGGAGCCAGAAGAAGAAAAGGGAGAAGAGCGAGAAGAGCGAGAAGAGCGAGAAGAGAAAGACGCTCAAGATCAAGAAGAGCCTGAAGATACGAAAGATAGTGGGGAAGAAGCTTCACAGGAGGTGGATGATGGATAGATGGGAATGCACGGTTTGTGGATACATCTACGATCCGGCGGTTGGTGACCCAACGACAGGAGTCGCGCCGGGAACGGCGTTTGAAGACTTGCCCGATGGCTGGACCTGTCCCGATTGCGGGGCGGAGAAGGAGCTCTTCGAGCAAATCTAGAATCGTGAGGGTCAAATCTTGAGATCCCTATTATTGGTGTTCGCTACGAGTAGTTGCTTTCTATAGCCGATTACTGCACATCGATCGGAGACCAAGAACACCAAGAATGAAGATCTGAACCCTGTGCTCCTTTGCCTTGCCGCTGTTGAGGTCAATGGCCTTCCATTGGAGGTTGATTGCTTTGGACAGTCTCAAGCCGGTATCGAGCATCAACCGAAGCATCACCCGGTTACGGTACCCGCTGAGGTATCGCGGGTTCGGTTGTGCTAGGAGTCTTCTTGTCCCATTGCAGTCAGGACTTCCGGAATATTCCTTCTCATGTTCCCCTTCACAACAGTCCGTAGTTTACACATGGCTTTATTAACGCTAGCTGTTGTGCTATAATGTCGGCAACTACCGGAAGAGGGAGGGGGCAATGCGCGCTAACAAGTTCTCCAAGTT
>CAZRQM010000041.1:0-2415 GCA_964602385.1 uncultured Thermotogae bacterium
AAGTCGCCCCGCAAGTTGGGACCAAGTCGCCACCAAGTCGAAATCAGATGAATCACACGGGGTGCAAGCGCTGCACGAGGATAGGGCCCAATCGCTGTTCAAGCATCCCTGCAATCCTGGAGTCTGGTTCCGTGGTTTGCAGGGTTAATTGTGGCTGAGAAGCACGAGCCGATGATCTCGTCCGGTAGCCCTTTCCCCTCGTGTCATCAACTGACCATTCCCTTGTGGCTTCCTCGCGCGCGGGAACAGTTCATGCTCATCTCGCGCGAGACAATTCTGGCAGTTGACATTCGGCCCTGTGCTGTATAGCATATGCTATCTTTGGCATATGGTGAGGTGTGGGATGCTAGAACGATGGGCAGAGATCTTTCACGTACTGGGAAACCACGATCGCCTGCTTGTGCTCTCTCTCTTTCTGCACCACAACGACTGCCTGTGCGCGTGTGAGGTTGTGGATGCCCTCGATCTTCCTCAATACCAGGTTGCCAAGAGTTTGTATGCCCTCAAGAAGGCCCATCTCCTTGAAAGCAGCCGTGATGGACGTTGGGCGTATTACTGCCTGCGCAAGACTGAGGAGACACAGACGTTGATGGAATTCCTGCGCACTGTGATTCCAAGCAAGGTTTGCGAGGATGAACTCGCCCGACTGCAAGAACGCCTGGCGATGAGGCAGAACGGGCGCTGCGTCGTCGGCCCCTCGGATCAGACCGGTTCAGATGACTGACCCCAAGAGACTGTCCACGTTTGATCGCTACCTCTCACTGTGGGTGGCGTTGTGTATTGTCGTTGGCGTCGGCATAGGATGGCTCTTCCCAACGTTTCCGGCGGCATTGAAGCGTGCGGAGATCGCGCACGTCTCCATCCCGATCGCGGTTCTCATCTGGCTGATGATCTATCCGATGATGCTGCAGATCGACTTTGGGAGTATTCTCGGCGTCGGTCGTCGGCCAAAGGGATTGGCGCTGACGCTCGTCGTCAATTGGGCGATCAAGCCGTTCACCATGGCTGGGATTGCCGCGCTGTTCTTGTTCGTCGTCTTTCGCGGCCTCATACCGGCTGATCTTGCTCGCGAGTACTACGCTGGAGCGATCCTTCTCGGTGCGGCCCCGTGCACGGCAATGGTCTTTGTGTGGAGCTATCTCTCGCATGGAGACGCAACGTATACGCTTGTACAAGTAGCAGTGAACGATCTTGTCCTCATCCTCCTTTACGCTCCGATCGTGAAGCTTCTGCTGGGCGTATCGCGCATATACGTGCCCTACGATACGATCCTCCTATCGGTGGGGCTGTATGTCGTCATTCCTCTACTGCTCGGGTATATATCGCGCCGGTGGATTATTCACAGACGGGGGAGCGCTTGGTTTGAGCGCAAGTTTGTCAATCGCCTGAAGCCGGTGGCGACGGGAGGGCTGCTACTGACACTTGTCATCCTGTTTGCCTATCAAGGGGAAACGATCATCGCCAATCCGCTGCATATCCTACTGATCTCGATCCCGCTGGCACTGCAGACGTTCTTCATCTTCGCGCTGGCATACACGACGGCGTTCTTTCTCCGCATTCCCCACTCTGTGGCCGCGCCAGCGGGGATGATCGGGGCGAGCAATTTCTTCGAATTGGCGGTGGCAGCAGCAATCTCTCTCTTTGGTCTGCAGTCGGGCGCAGCATTGGCAACTGTTGTTGGAGTGCTGGTGGAGGTACCGATCATGCTCAGCCTCGTAGCGATAGCCAACGCTACCAAGCCGCGGTTTGAACGGGTGAGCGGATGAAGGTTCTCAAGCGAAAGGTCCTTTTTGAAGGGGTTAGTAGCGTGATTCATTGGCTAGGCGAGTTTGAACAAGGAGGAACGACATGAAGAAGGTAATGCTCGCTGTGTTGCTCGGTGTGATCAGCCTGGGAGTGATCGGTGCCGCGGCAGGGAAGATCCAGGTGGACAACGTTGCATACGACTTCGGCAGCGTGATCGCGGGAACGTTCGTCTCGCACGGGTTCATCATCACCAACATCGGTGATTCCCCGCTTACAATAACAAGCGTGCGCACAAGTTGTGGCTGCACGGTTGTAGATCTGGAGAAGACCGTCCTCGCTGCCGGGGAATCGGAGGAGTTGCAGGCGGATCTGAGCACAAACGGTTATCACGGGCGCATTGAAAAGCGCATCTACGTGGAGTCCGACGATCACACGAATGCACTACTCACTCTGCGGCTGGCTGGCGTCGTCAACCCGGCGCAACCGTATCATATGACGATAGGCGACCTTGAGTACATGTTCTACCTTCTTGTCGACCTGCGCGATGCTGATGCGTATGCCGCTGCGCACCTGATGGGAGCGATGAACATCCCGGTCGATCAGCTTTCCGAGTGGACCGATCGTTTCCCGAAGAAGGCGCTTGTCATCCTCTATGATGATGACGGAGCG
>CAZRQM010000041.1:2515-3868 GCA_964602385.1 uncultured Thermotogae bacterium
GAACGCGGAAAACGGAAGTGAAAAGCATCTCTCGCGCAAAGAGCGCAAAGCACGCCGAGGAACACAAGGAAGGCCAGACATCAGAGTATAGGTGAGCAATTTGCGTGTTTGTGTAGCGGGGCAGCTTGTCTGCCACGTTCAGGATGCGCAAGTCGAAGTTGGGAACACCGAAGAGAGATTGTGAGGACTTGATGAACATAGTTGCATGCGAGGAGGAAGGATGAAGGGAATTGTGACAGCAGAAAGGAGGATTTCTGCGAGCCTGCTGGTGCTCGTTGCTTGCGTTGTGCTTCTGGGTCTCTCTGTTGGCGGCTACGCGACGCAACTCGTGCTCTTCTACGAGGACGGCTGCCCCCACTGTGCTCGCATTGAGAGCTTCCTCGAACAGATCGAGCCAGATTACCCGCAGCTTGATATCGTCCGCTACGAGATTCACGACTCAGATGCGCACGACCTGTTGGATCGCCTCCTCTCCGCTTATGCAGCACAGCTTGGTTCTGTTCCCATCATCTTCGTCGGCGACGTGGCCATGGTCTCTGATACCTTCTATCTATCATCAGAGCCTCCGACGACGCTCAGCGGACGCGCCGCCGAGATGAAGCTCCAGCAGGTGATCGCACAGGCGATCGATGCCGATGCTTCATCTCCCCTGGCCAGGGCTGAAAAGACGGATGGAAAAGGGCTGACTGGGAAGTTGACGCTCCCTGCCGTCATCCTGGCCGCTGCGGCCGATTCGGTGAACCCGTGCACGTTTGCCGTTCTTGTCCTTCTCCTGGGAACCCTCCTCGTGGCAGGGAAGAAGGGAAAGATGTGGCAAGCAGGCCTGGCTTTCATCGCTGCAATCTACATCTCATACTTCTTGATGGGGATTGGCATCTTTACGGCAATTCAGGCGGCGGGAGTGCAACGACCGTTCATCCTCGCTGTGTCCGGCCTTGCCATTCTGCTGGGCCTATGGAACACGAAGGACTACTTCGCCTATGGTAAGTGGTTTACGATCGAGGTTCCGAAGCGTTGGCGACCGCTGGTGAAGAAGATCACCTCCTCGGTCGTCTCCGTGCCAGGGGCGTTTGCCGTCGGGGTACTCGACTCGCTCTTCCTCCTCCCCTGTTCTTCTGGTCCGTACATTGCTATTCTTGCGCTCCTGTCCAAGACGACCACCAAGTCGCACGGCGTATGGCTTCTCTTGTTCTATAATTTGATCTTCATCCTTCCTCTCGTCATCATCACGCTTGCGGTTAACTTCGGCTACACAACCACCGCACGGGCAGAGAGGTGGCGATCGGAGCGATTGGGCAAGCTGCACCTGATATCGGGTATCATCATGCTCCTGCTCGGCGCGGGGATGATCAT
>CAZRQM010000041.1:3968-7400 GCA_964602385.1 uncultured Thermotogae bacterium
CAAGAGAGCGTGCAAACACCGTCGGAGACAGTCGCGCCCCCTGAGGTCTCACCCAACGCACCCACAGAGAATGCGTCCGCGCCGTTGATTGTCGTCTTCTACGAAGAGGGGTGTCCCCAGTGCGAGACTATGGACGGGCTCCTCGATGAGCTGCTGGTCGGGCATGAAGATGTCCCTGTTGCCCGCTACGAAATCAACGCCCCTGGGAGCACACAATTGGAGTGGAAGCTTGCCGCGCACTACGGGATCGTGGCGACGCAGGTCCCCGTGATCTTCGTCGGCGATCAAGCGATCATCGGTGCCGGGAGGGCGCAGGAGTTTAACCTACGCACCGCTGTCGATGACTGTGTTCAACTTGGCTGCCCTTCTCCGCTTGAATATGTGGAGGGAGGACAGGCAGCCCTGCGCGATCTTCTCATTGTGGGTGCGTTCGTCGGACTCTTCATCGCGCTTCTTGTCTTCCAGGGGCTATAGCCTATTAGCACACCCTACCTCCGGTGATGAGATGCGTTATACTGCCGCTGGAGGTGCAAGAGGGCGTGGCGGAAGCTAATACTGGGCGGTTTGCCAACCTATCGAACGAGCAGCTGATAGAACTGTTGCGCCATGTTTCGGAGAAAAACGGCGACTCAGCCTATGCGTCTCACCTGCGCGAAGAGTTAATCGCGCGCAATATCGGACTCGTCAAGTCAATCGCCGTTTCGTTTATTAACTCCGGAGAGCCGCTCGATGATCTTGTGCAGGCAGGGTACATCGGTTTGTTGAACGCGGTTGCCAACTTCGATCTGGCGCGCAGTGTCCGCTTTTCCACCTATGCAAGCTACCTCATCAAGGGAGAGATACGTCACTACATTCGCGACAAGCACTCCACTATCCGCATTCCGCAGTGGGTGCAGGCGATGGGACAGCAGCTCAAGGATGTCGAGGAGGGGTTCTTCCAGGAGAACGGGCGCCCGCCTCGTATGGGAGAGATTGCTGAGAGGATGGGCCTTGCGGAGAAACAGGTGATCGAGCTGCTGCGTGGGCGCAGGGCAATGTCTTACGTCTCCATCGACGAGGATCGCCGCGACCAAGACCCGCACCCGCCTGCCCCGGATGTTGCGAGCATGTACGGGCAGGGGATGAAGCCCCCGTCTGACATTCACATGCGAATAGCTGTCACCATAGAAAAGCTTGAACAGATGCAGCAGCAGGTGATCAAGGGACTGTTCTACCAAGGCAAGACACAGGCAGAGATCGGCAAGGAACTGAATATCTCACAGCGACAGGTATCGCGGGTGAAGGAGGAGGCACTGCGCGAGGTCAAGGAAAAGGTGCTCGGGGATAACAACGGATAGGCTGTGCACGAAACCATGCGCGCAATTGCTTGTAGAACTAAAAGAGCCCGATCTTAGGTATAATCAAGGTAGATAATGGATGCCAACATGAACGATCTACTCAATTTAATGGGAAACTCGATCGAGAACCTGAGCCAGTGCATCGCGCTCTTCGACGTAGCGCAGCCCGCTGGCGGAGTGGAGAAGCTCTCATCAGTCCTAACAGAGATCGACGGCTACCTGCAGGAGATCGATGCCGATCCCATCATTGAATTGGCATCCGTCGATCGAGGAGAGATCGAGGGTCGCCTGCAGAGCATCGAAACCGATCTGGCGTCGATCATCTCCGACCTGGGCAACCAAGAACACGAACACGCGTCCCACTAACCTCGATCGCTAATTGTGGTCGGCTGAATACCCACTCTCGTTGTGTGTCACCTGAATCTTCGTTGTCTCCCCCGACTGCACGACGACGTTTTCCATCACAAGCGGAGGGTTGCTCAGGAGGACAACGCGGTACGATCCCGGCGGAAGCTGTGGACCGGTCTCGCCAAGGACTCCATCGAAGACCTTCACACCCTGCGCATCGAAGACCTGGTAGCGTACTCTGATTATGCTCTGTAATGCGGTGCGTAACTGCTCGCTGCTCTGAGCGTCGTAGTACGTGCCGTGCGTCGCGTCGGCGATCTGGCGCAGCTTATCCGCCGTGCCATCCTGCCCGACGACATCGAATCCGATGACGTCGATCCGCAGGTCGTAGCCGGCAGCAAGTAGGTCCTTTGCTGCCTTGACTGGGTCCCCGTGACACGTCTCTTGCCCATCACTCACGAGAAGGATCAGCTTCTTGTCGGAGATGTTAGCGAAGTCGGCCTTCGCCTGTTCCAGGGTATAGGCGATCGGTGTGGGTCCGCCGGTGCTGATCGCCATAATCCTTGCGCTTAGCGCCACGCGATCGAGCTGCGCGATTGGAAGAAGAAGCTGGCTGTTCTCGCATCCGCCAAAGATCCGCAGGCCGACATCCATCCCGTCCGGAAGGTCGCTTATCAGATCGGAGAGGACCTGCTTGGCGACAACGATCTTCGTCGATCCCTCGAATGACTCACTCATGCTCGACGACGTGTCGAGGATGATCATCAGGTTCTGCGGCGCGCCTCCGATAGAAAGGGCAAGTGCCCCGGTGGGGAGAAGTTCGAGTGAACCAAGCACCTCTCCGCGTTCCTGCACCGCCACGGGGTCGCCCATCGCACCGACTGCATCGATGCTCGGGCCTGGGCAGGGCGAACGATCCTCATCCGCGGGCACATCGGAGAGTCGCACAAAGCGGAACGTCTGGTCGGAAGAGACGAACGGAGCTATGTCGATCCCTGCCGGGTATCCGCTGACCTCACCGACGAGAATGTAGTTGCTCCCATCGGTGCTGATCTCCACGCGACACAGTTTGTCGTTGGTGATGTAGACGAAGAGGTCGTCGCCTGCTATGTTACGCAGGACGTTGTCGGTGAATCCAAGGACCAGGTACCCGCGAGCATCGATCTCACTCAAGCGGAACCCAAGGGCGACGGCACACGGGTCGCACCCGGAACATCCTTGGCACGCGTTGCCACAGCAATCGGGGGGCCCAAGGGCAGCACTGGCATCGGCGTACGGTTGATCGACACAGCTTGCGGCGACGTAGGAAATAGCTCGATCGGCAAAGGAAATATCACCCAGCGGGAAAGTCACTCCCGCATACGTGGTCGGTTGAGCGACCGTCCCACTGGCCACGATAGTCAGCATTAGAAGCGCCATTGCGCCTATAATCAGTTCCCGATGGTTGCTGCGCATCAAACCACCTCCGATTGTCTGCAGCATAATTGCAATTCCATCATAGGACGATTTGTGGTGAATGACAAGTGGTACACCAGAAGTCGCACACCACTGGCGGTGCGGCACGAAGCGATAATGCGGGTTGTAGACGCACGAAAGAGTGATTTCGCCCCCTCGATGTTCCGCCGCACGAGCCGTTGTATTCTGCTCCTTCCGGAAGCGAAGGAGGGTGCCATAAATCTGCGTAATCAGGAGTGTCGACATCCAATGGGAGCATCCAGCACCTTCACAGGCGAGTTCTTGACAAGCG
>CAZRQM010000041.1:7500-8907 GCA_964602385.1 uncultured Thermotogae bacterium
AATTGACCACGGCAGCGGGGATACCCGTTGACGACAATCAGACATCTCTGACAGCCGGGGAACACGGTCCGACATTGCTGCAGGATCATCATCTACTTGAAAAACTGTCCCACTTCAATCGGGAGCGCATTCCCGAGCGTGTTGTGCATGCAAAGGCGGCTGGCGCACACGGTGTATTCACCGTCACACAGGACATCACGAAATACACCAAAGCCAAGATATTCTCAGAGATTGGTAAGAAAACGGAAGTCCTTGGCCGGTTTTCCACTGTTGCAGGGGAGAAAGGATCCGCGGACACGGTTCGCGATGTCCGGGGCTTTGCTCTGAAGTTCTACACTGAGGAAGGCAACTGGGATATGGTGGGGAACAACACGCCGGTTTTCTTCATCCGGGATGCTATCAAGTTCCCGGACTTCATTCACACTCAGAAGCGAGATCCTCAGACCAACGTGAAGGCGGATACCCCTCAATGGGATTTCTGGTCACAAGTTCCCGAATCACTGCATCAGGTGACCATTCTGTTCTCCGATCGTGGAATTCCAAAGGGGATTCCCTTCATGAATGGATACGGAAGTCACACTTATAGTTTCATCAACGCAAGCAGCGATCGCTTTTGGGTCAAGTACCACTTCAAGACCCAACAGGGTATTCAGTGCTTGATGCAGGAGGAAGCAGCTCGAATTGCCGGTGTGGACCCGGACTATCACACCCATCAGCTTTTCGAGGCGATAGAGCGTGGCGACTTTCCAAAGTGGACTCTCTCTGTCCAGGTTATGCCTGAATTGGAAGCAGAGAACTATCGCTGGAACCCGTTTGATCTGACCAAGGTCTGGCCTCACGGCGACTACCCGTTGATCGAAGTCGGAGTGCTGGAGATGAATCGAAACCCCGAGAACTACTTTGCCGAAGTCGAGCAGGCTGCATTTTCGCCGGCAAATGTTCCTCCCGGCATATCCTTCTCGCCTTGTAAGATGCTCCAGGCCCGCGTATTTTCCTATGCGGATGCTCAAAGGTATCGCCTGGGCGTAAACTTCGAGCGTTTACCGACGAATTGTCCACACGCGACGAAAGCGAACAACTATCAACGCGATGGACGCATGAGATTCGATGACAACGGTGGCTCGTCACCGAACTACGAGCCGAACAGTTTCGGCGGTCCCAAGGCAGATGCTGCCTACAAGGAGCCTCCGCTGAAGATCTCCGGCGATGCCGACCGCTACGAGCAGAAGAGAGGGGTCGATGATGACTACATTCAGCCTGGAAATCTTTATCGACTGATGCCTGCCGACCAGCAAGAAAGGCTCGTCAAGAATATCGTCGGCAGCCTCAAGAACGTTCCGAAAGGAATTCAAGAGAAGATGGTTGCCCATTTCCGCAGAGCGGACCAAGCATATGGCGACGGTGTTG
>CAZRQM010000042.1:0-5854 GCA_964602385.1 uncultured Thermotogae bacterium
CTGCGGGCGGCAATACCCGGATCCAGGCAGCCATTGGGGAGGAGGATCGTATCGCTAGGGAGGAACGTCGTGATCGTCCTCACTGCCTGCAATCCATAGTCGTTTGCAAGTGGAAGCTCCTCGTCCACCGGGGTGCACGTTTCGTAGTAGGAGATAATCTTCTCCATGAGCGGAAGGTCGATCGTCGCCCCACCGGTATCCGGGATCGTGCCATCCGTCCTCCACAGTTCAATCGCCCGTGTGAGCTGTTCACGCGTGATCTTCTGCCCAAGGCGAAGGTCCACCGTGCCCGTCGGCTGTTCGTCGCTTTCCGGAACGAGATGGGCGATGGCGCTCATCACGGGAAGAGCGGACATCACCTCTATTTCAGAGTCGCCAGCCACTGTGGTCTCGAGTGCGGGGACCTTGCTCTGGAAAATGCCGCTGATGGAGAAGCACTCCGGCAGTGTGTCCGCGTACAGTTTGTCGCCTGGAGGGACGGTGACTTCGTAGCAGATGTCGAACTTTGATCCTGCCTTGATCTTGCCGCTGAATGTCCATTGCGACTGAGACTGCTTGAACGCAGCTCCAGCGTTCTCCAATGGGTGGATCTTCCAACCGTAGGGGAGCGTCTCGTCGATCCCCACTCCGTTCATTTCGCTTCCAACTTCAACGTGCAAGGTCACGAGAAACTGGCTCTCAGGAAGGGCGCATGCGGTAGAAATGATGCGCACCACCAGTAAATCCGAGTTAGTAGGACTTTGGGCAGCGCCCGACACCGCAAGAAACGCCAAACACAAGAACGTCACACCCAGCACAAAACGATGAACCGTTTTCATAGACAATGTCGGTCACTCCCCAGTTTAGTTCAGTACAAGCGATAATCTAGTCCTCTGGATAGTGTACCTGCCACAGCCCCCTTGGGTCTGTAATAGGAATCACAGCCGCTGCGTTTCATAGCACTCGCAAGGGTTTCTGTCGTTTCAAGTTGGTAGCGACCTCTAATTCCGGTTCGCGCAGCACTGATGCCAACGAGAATTGACCACGAAGGGCACGAAGGACACGAATATTCGAACTCGATGGGTTGTCGAGTGTTGTAATTGCCTGCGCAATGCCACCAATCTTAGAGGCGGGATCAAGCGCTTAGTCCTTTGGAACCTTCGTGTCCTTCGTGGTGAAGCAGTTCTGCACTTCTGTGACGGTCTCGGCCTTTGAACCTTCCTCTCTTGGTTACCCACTTGAAATGACAAAGAGCCACCCGCAATGGGGGCCGTCGGATCACGCCCCGAGCACTGGCAGAGTGGCGGCAGTTTGGGTATCTTAAGGCAAGCCTGAAAGCGAGGACGATATGACAGAAGACAGAACGCTTAACACTGAACCAGATAAGGACATGAATAAGCCGGAAGAAACGCACGTCGATTTCATCCGCCAGATAGTCGTGCAGGACGTGGCAGAGGGGAAGAACGATGGCCGAGTGCATACGCGCTGGCCGCCGGAGCCGAACGGCTATATCCACATCGGCCACGCCAAGGGGTTCTTGCTGGCATATGGGATCGCCCAAGATTTCAATGGCAAGTTTAACCTGCGCTTCGACGACACCAACCCCGCTGCCGAGGAGCAGCAGTTCGTCGATGGAATCATCGAGGACATGCACTGGCTCGGTGTCGATTGGGACAACCGCCTGCTCTTCGCCTCAGACTACTTTGAGCAACTGTACGAATGGGCGGAGTACCTGATCAACGCGGGGAAGGCGTACGTGTGCGACCTCTCCGCGGAAGAGATCAGCGAATACCGCGGTCGGGCGATCCACGAGGGCGGCAGGACGACTACCCCGCCGGGGAAGGACAGCCCGTATCGCAACCGTACCGTGGAGGAGAACCTTGACCTATTCCGGCGCATGCGCGCCGGCGAATTCCCGGATGGGGCAAAGACCCTACGCGCCAGGATCGACATGGCTCATCCCAACCTGAACATGCGCGATCCAGTGATGTACCGCATCCTCCGCGCCACGCATCACCGTCAGGGAGACACGTGGTGCATTTACCCTACCTACGACTGGACGCACGGCCAGTCGGACGCGATTGAGGGGATCACACACTCCACATGCAGCCTGGAATTCGAAAACCATCGCCCATTGTACGACTGGTTCCTCGACCAACTCCCGATTGCGAATCATCCACGGCAGATCGAATACGGTCGCCTCAATCTGGCGCACACGGTGATGCACAAGCGCAAGCTGCGTCAGCTCGTCGG
Source organism: uncultured Thermotogae bacterium (assembly GCA_964602385.1). Lineage (GTDB taxonomy): Bacteria > Bipolaricaulota > Bipolaricaulia > UBA7950 > UBA9294 > M55B144. The sequence continues at coordinate 2,233 of CAZRQM010000042.1, forward strand.
AGAAGGTCACCTTAGTGGATGGGACGATCCACGTATGCCCACACTGCGCGGGCTGCGCCGGCGCGGTTACACCGCGCAGGCGATTTGCGACTTCATACACGGAATCGGAGTCACCAAGTCAGACGGGTTTGTCGAGACAGCCTTCCTTGATTACTGCCTGCGCCAGGATCTAAACAAGCACGCTGAGCGAAGAATGGCCGTGCTCGATCCGCTGAAGGTGGTTATCACCAACTACTCCGAGGGACAGGTAGAGGAGCTGACGGCGATCAACAATCCCGAGGACGAGTCTGCTGGTACGCGCCAGGTCCCGTTCTCCCGCGAACTGTACATCGAGCGGGAAGACTTCATGGAAGACCCGCCGAAGAAGTTCTATCGCCTCGCCCCTGATTGCGAAGTGCGCTTGCGCTACGCCTACTTCATCACCTGCACCGATGTGATCAAAGACGAATCCGGAAACGTCGTGGAGCTTCGTTGCACGTACGATCCGGCCACGCGCGGAGGCAATGCTCCTGACGGAAGGCGAGTGAAGGCAACACTACATTGGGTGTCGGCACAGCACGCAATCGATGCCGAGGTACGGCTCTACGATCACCTATTCACCAAGGAGAACCCACTCGACGTAGAGGAGGGCGAGGACTGGCTGGATGGCCTCAATCCGGACTCCCTCAAGGTTCTCGCTGGATGCAAGATCGAACCGGATCTTGCAGATGTGACACCGGGTAAGCGCTTCCAATTCGAGCGCAAGGGCTACTTCTGCGTCGATCCGGACTCAACACCTGAGACGCCAGTATTCAATCGCACCGTCACCCTGCGCGATACCTGGGCAAAGCTGCAGAAGAAAAAGTGACCGTACTGCTCTTCGCAGTCGTGAAAGAGTTGGACGCGACGTTGTTCATTCATATCGCCTCAGATCTCCACGCAAAACACAGGGCTAACGTGGCAAAGTCAGGTGCGCTGTAAAGCGTCGCCTGCCCATGTTTGCTAGACCCCTGTTTGCTGCTCTCGAAGATCAAGTAAGTCTAGCACTTGCGGCAACCTGTTCTTGAGCAATGCAAATTCATCACGAGACACAGTTACCCACGAGTCTATCCCCCGTTGGATCAGAGCCTTCTCCCGCACGGTAAGGATTGTCGTGACGCGTCCCTTGTCAAATGCACACCATTCTTAGGAAATACTTCTTGGCAAAGGCAAAGACTGATTGAACCAAAGGCAACGCTATAGACACCGACCATTGTCGCGTGTCCAACGGGATTCTAGTCGCATTCGTTGTGCCGTAGTCAACATACCCTGAGAATAGATCGCCCACGAGTACACCGCCCTTTGGCTTTGGATGGACAATATGATTACGAATCTTCAGCACTTCTGCAGCCAATTCCGACTCACGGCATGTGCGATCGATATGCCTCGCGGCAACGGCAAAAAGAAAGTAGTCAAGCTTCGCGAACGTGGGAAGCCTATCGATCTCTTCGGCGAGCTTTCCCGGAAGAGCAAGCGCCAGGAGGCAACTGTTCGCTGCACATTCAAGCAGCAGCGCCGCATTTGTGATTGCTGCCCTTGCCGCTGCATTCTGAAGCGGCAAGGAATGCCCGGTGGCGCCGATCTCCAAAAGATGAAGGAGATCGAAGATGAGCGTAAGTACGCGCTGGTCTCTGAACTGGATATCTTGGGGCTTCATAGGCCTGACCCTAACAATGATTCGTGTGCGAATCTGCACCATATCACAGACAGGCGCCGTTCCCCGCTACTCCCGTTCCCAGGCATTCTACTGTACTTTCGATCTCCTCATGTTACCATTACTACATGTCATCATACAGCCATGAAGGTGCTCAAGCAAATCCATCTGGCATGCCACGCAAACCACTACTCACTGGATCGCACAGTTCCTGTGCCTCTATCTGGAGAAGGAAGGAGAATGTGTGCATCCGCGCGGCAGGTGGATCGCTACCTTACACACGTCGTCACCCTTGAGCACGCTCTCCAGGAGATTCACCTCCACCGACTGCTGCAGGATCTCCTCCCACATGCCCTTGTAGAAACCGGCGCCGCAGTAGCAGTATATCGTGGGGATCGTTTCCGATGTCTTGAGCACATCGCGAATCCGCGGGCAATGACAGTAGAGCGCTCGCTTCTTGTCCGGATCGGTCTCGTTCATGTACTGGACGAGATAATCGCTCTTGGGGATCTTCGTAGCAATTATCGTGTCGCCCACACGCACTCCGGCGGAACCCCATCCGTTGCTAACAATCTGTGTGATCATCTCCTCTTCAAGACGCATCGTCTCTCTAAGGAACGTCTCGAACTTCTCCTGCAGCATCCCAAGCACTACATCGACGTCGCCAGTCTCCTCATAGGCCGAGCGAACATCGCGAAGATTGGCCTTGGGGTATTGGCAGGCACAGCTTGTCATGGTATCCCGTGCTTGTTTCTCATCAACCGCAGTAACAAGGCGCTCCATCGCTTGTTGAGACCAGCAGATGACGTCTTCCCTTGCCGAGGTGGAAGAGAGCTCCTCGCTCCCACGCATCACTTCCTCACGCACCAGCTCACCGGCGATCTCATCAAGAGCCGTAGCAAACTTGCGAAGCCACATCTGCTCGAAATCCAACTTGCTCTCCATCTGTCCTCCCTGAATCCGGCCTTGTCCATCGAAGTACAAGATACTGCGACACTTGGCTTCCTGGCAAGCAGATGGGTGCATATCAGATAGCTCAATCTGCGTTAAAGAAAAACGGGCCATCAGGCCGAGAAAAGCGAGTGGCCTTCCACCTCAGGGGTAGGCCACTCGCTGTGCAATAACTTGGTCTTACTTCATGATCTGGTCCGTGATCTCACTGGTGAGGGTCTCCGCCCCTTCCGGACCAACCTCGAGGTAGGTCGCTCCTACCTTGACGATCAATCGATCCCCAAGGGCAAAGAAGGGCGCCAGCTCCGGCTTCAGAACAAGGATGTCGAAGTAGGCGCTGCTGAACGCCACGATCTTGACCGTCTCTTCATCGATGTACGTGCTCTCGATCCAGACGCCATCCTTGAGGAAGAAGGTGCGATCATCGACGGTTCTCACGGTCTCTTCTTCGGGAGGAGCAGCCTCATCCTCGGCCAAGTTGCGTACGCTCGTCGCGCCAGCAACCGCCTGCTTCCCGCTCGCAGGCGCAGCGGCGGCCTGGCCCATTCGTTGTGCCATCTGGTCTGCCGAGAGTGGTTCTTCCTCAACGAGGAACGAGGTATACGGGGTTATGATCCCATATCTCTTGCTGAGGGCTATCACTTCATCCACAAGCTCCTTCTTCTCTCCGTAGAGGCGTAGCTGATCGAGCAGGTAGGCGATCTTGCGCCCCGCCCACACGCGAGGCAAGAAGTCCGCGTTGAGGGCAAGGTCAGGAAAGACGCGCGTCGCGATGAACGAGGCGGTATTTCCTCCCACGTCGCCGCTCAGTGTCACCGTCGCCTCCCCTCCATTCTCATAGCGCCCGGCAAGCAGAAGCTGTGATCCGCGGAAGACGTCAGGGAGAGGATTCGGGTAGGTGTCATACGTGTCTACCCCGTCTATCACGATCCGCGGCGACGTGAGAACGGGCGAGGCGATCTTGCTGTAGAAGGAGGAGATCGCTCCCTCGAGGCTCTC
>CAZRQM010000042.1:5954-8756 GCA_964602385.1 uncultured Thermotogae bacterium
AAGTTGAGCGCCTCCTTTGCCTGCACGATCTTGTCCCCGGACATGCTCCCGGAGGTATCGAGGACGAAGACAAGGTCCTTGGCGATGACCGTCTCGTCTTCCTTTACGTTTGGGGAGACAATGAGAAGGAAGAACCCATCCTCGCCGGCCGCTTTGTAGGTGAGGAGGGTCATCCCCATCTCCTCTGGAAGCACGGAGTAGTAGAGGATGAAGTCGTTGTGCGGGAGGATGTTTTCCTCGGCGTAATGGACGGAGGCTTGCGTGTCCCCGCCCTTACCGACGGTGATCTTGTGCGTCGGGGAATAGACCGCCTGCAACGGGCTCGTCGTCTTCAGGTCGACGTCGATCCGCACATCCTCAAGCGGATAGGCGGAGAAGCGTTCCGTGTCGAGCGGGTAGAGGTAGCGGTAGATCCCGCTCTCGGCCTGCAGCACCTCGGTGTATGAAAGCTCAATCCGCCGCTTTCCACCGGCGGGGATGGGGAAGATCCTCGCGGCGAGAGTGTCTCGATCGATGTACTCCAATAGCGCCGGATCGAGGACGCGTCGCACGTAGTCCTCATAGATATTGCGCGCCTCATCGGCTCCAAGAACCTTCCCTTCGAGCCTCTCTCCGTCTACCCACATCGAGAAATCCGAGACGACAGCCCCGTGCGGAAGAGGGAAGACGTAGCGCCCCTCGATCGCGAATGACGTGTCGTTACGAAACTCCTGATCGACACGCGTGATCACGACCCCATCTTCAATGCTTACCGAGACGTGATGATAGGTTACGGTAAGCCAGCCACGCTCCGGATGATCGGGAAGGATCATCCCATCGGCGAGTGCGATTGCCTGTAGGAGCCCAAGAAGCAGAACAACGAACAACGATAGAGAAAGGAGCCGTTTCATTCTTCTCACCCCGAGATACGTTTGCTTACATACCCATGTGGTGGGCACATGGTTTCACGATAGGCCGAAAACAGCTCCGCCATCTCCCGCGAGGCACTCCCCTCTGCACGCATCAATCGCTACGTCTCGGCGTCGAGGAACTCCTCCGAATCGACGTAGGGCTCTACGCGCCGTCCAAAGAGCGATAGGATCCTCCCCACAATGTATCCCGTGACTATCGCGATCACTATCATCAGGCCGATTCCGGCTAGCTGCACGCCGGGATTGATTCCGTGTACGACAAACAGGGCACACAACAACGTTCGGAACGGAAAAGATAGCTGAGCTGGTCATTAGCAGCTAGCTTAGCTATGCTTGGCTATGCTATACATATGCTGACTCGCCTAATTCTCCGGCATCAAGACCGTTTTCCTGTTCCTCTGCGGAAACGCGGACCTTCGTTACTTTGCTAATCAGCCACAGAGCCCCATAGGTAAACAAGAACGCATACAACCCGACCATCGTCACTGCCACAAACTCCTTCAAGAAGAACGTTGAGTTGCCGAAGATGAGACCGTTTACTCCTCCGGGGTTGGCTGCTTTGCTGGCAAACACACCGAGAAGAAGGATTCCCACGTAGCCTCCCATCCCATGCACTCCCCATACGTCTAAGGCATCATCCCACCGCCGACTGTTCTTGATCGTCACCGCGGTATAGCCAACGATCGAGGCAACAACTCCGATTACCATGAATGTCCCGTTGCCGTCTGGATGAAGAACAACTGTGTAATCTCTCAGTGATCTTTCCTTCATTTTCCTCCCACACAAGGCAAATATAATCCGAGGTGCGAGCAAGGTCAATTGGCGGCGGCGTGCCAATTGTTTCTACGCAAGCGTGAAGCCTTTCTCGAACACGGCGAGGCAGGCATCGACTACGGCAGGATCATAGAGCCGCCCCACGTTTTTCTTGATCTCATCAAGCGCCGCTTCCAACCCTATCGCAGCACGATACGGGCGGTGCGAAGCCATCGCCTCTACCACATCGGCGACGGCGATGATCCGCGCCTCAAGGAGGATTTCATCTCCCTTGAGTCCCTTCGGGTAACCTGAACCGTTCATCCGTTCGTGGTGTTGAAGGACGATATCGGCGATCGGCCACGGGAAGTCGATGTTCTTCAGGATGTCATACGCCTGCTGTGGATGCACTTGAATGAACAAGTATTCAAGAGAACTGAGTTTCGCCGGTTTTGTAAGGATCTCAGCGGGAATTGCAATCTTTCCGATGTCATGCACTAGCCCAGCAGCATGGAGCCCCTCGACTCGTTCTTCAGGAACACCCATCTCTCGCGCAATGGCGCAGGCAAGATCGGCCACGCGCCGTTGATGGCCGGCGGTGTAGAGATCCCTCGTTTCGACTGTCAATGCCATGGCATGGATGGTTGTCCCCAGGGTTCTTCGCAAGTTCTCCGCAGTACGTTGAAGTTCTTCCTGCGACCGCTTCACTTCGACAAGACTTTTTTCCAAGTCCTGCATCAACTGGGCCTTGCGCCAGGCGGCGGCCATCTGATGGGCGAAGGCGGTGATGAAGGGTATGTCCTCTTCGGTCAGGTCATCCGACTGTACTAAGAGCAGGCCAATGATCTCATCCTCCACTATAAGGGGGGCGTCAATGGATTTCGAGATTTTCAGCATTCTCGCTATCTGTCCGGCGAGCTTCTTGGCAGGCCCGGGCAATAGTTGCCGCACAACCTCCTCCACATTTTCTACGAAGACAGTCTTCCCCTCCCGAATCACTTTTCTGTATACCTCTACAGTTTCGACAGATATAGAGAAGCCCTCGGTTTTGAGGCCCACCAGCTTCTCGGCAGCCTTGATCGCTTTGGCCTCGTAGCTGAGGTATTTGGGGAAGAGCCTCTTCTGGCTCTCGTCCGTG
>CAZRQM010000043.1:0-8402 GCA_964602385.1 uncultured Thermotogae bacterium
AGATCCTTCTCGTGAAGGGGAGCCGTGGCTTAACGGAAGGGAGGTGGTCTCTTCCCGGGGGGTTCCTTCGCTTCGGAGAAGGACCACAGGAAGGGCTTCTGCGCGAGATGCGAGAAGAGCTGAGGGTGGAGGGGCACATCGAGTCGTTGCTCGATGTGCGGGCAAAACTAGGAGAAACGAGCAGGCTACACTGGATGATGCTCTTCTACAGGATTTCGCTATCCGGTACCCTCGATCCTGACCCCGACGAGATCACCGACGCGCGGTACTTTCCCCTGCAAGAAGCAGCGGACCAACTATCGGATGGGTTGATGCGCCAAGTGATACTGGATATAGCTAAAGAAGCTTCATCCCAATCTGGAATGTAATCTCCTGTTTCCATTCCAGGAAGTACGGCTCGTGGCCGAAGCGCATTGAGAGGACTATGTTCGCGTTCTTCACCGGGGTGAACGTCAAATCAAGTGAAAGGTCATGCTTATCGGTCGGTACGCTGTCCCATGTCTCACGCGAGAAGGAGTATACGAACGACACGTCGAGCAAGTCTGTGATCATGTAGTCGTAGCAAGCACGAACGTCGACCTGGTTTGTGCGAAGGAAGTCATAGGCACCAGAGAAGTTTCCGCGCACGAGGAATTGAGCCTGCGGGGTCGTGGTGAATGCGTAATCGAACGAGGCCGTTGCCAGCAGATCGTTTGACTCCTCCATCGGGTCGAGCAGCTCGTATCCCAATCCGATGCTGAAGCTACCGCCGCAATAGCGCGGATGGCTGTCGTCCTGCACGATCTGTGCTATCTCGTAGACATCAAGGGCATTCAACCCGCTTGGGGTTGCAAAACCAGATCCCTCAATAATATCCTGCAGCGCGCCCAGCAGGGCATTTATCGACTTATAGGTGTCGATATTGTCGATCTCGTGCGCGAGCGACTCCAGATCGATCTCTTCTAGATGCGAAGTAATGCTCCCTTGTTTGAACAGATATGCTCCAATCTCAACCGCCTTCGCCAGCGGCGTGACGTCAGTGAACCGTCCATAACCCACCCCGAGTTTGGCGGACAGGCCGATCGTCTTATAGTAAGACGCGCTCTTGCCAGTCGCTCCTGCTATTCCGAAGAAGGACTGGTCGGGGGAGAAGTAGCGCTTGATGTTTCCCTGTGCATTGATAAGAAACGAGGACAGGGCAACGGTCGAGATCTGCATGTCATTCTTGACAGCCACATCGAATCCGAAATCCGGCGAGTCATGGCGGCGCGAATAGTCGAGAAGCAGCTGTCCGGCATCGATGTCACGCTCGGAAAGTCCGTAGGGATCGTTATAGTAGTGGTACGAAAAACTGATCCCCAGGTTGTCGATATCACTGTTCGGTGTGCGGTAATCGCACAGGGGAACCGCGGCAGACGCGGCAACTGATACCAAGACAAGAAGGACAAGAAACAGAATATAATCGCGCGCAAATTGCACTGTCATCACCTCTAAATAGCAAGGTTACTAGCCCTCTCCCGCTCCTGCAATCTGATCCTTCCCCTGTTCAAGTGAGCGATGTCCGTCCTGCGGATCCAGCCACCGCTGCAGTTCCTCGGAAGGTATGCGATCGGGGATTGCCTCATCATCGGGGAAAAGAGTGAGCTGGCGCGTGCTCGCCTCGTTCAGTCGACCGACGCCAACTCCTACCAGCCGCACTCCCCGCCCGGTGAGGTTGACGCGCCTGCGCAGCAGGTCCAGTGCCATCTCCTCGACAATACGCGGTGAGTCTGTTTCCACGCTAAGACTCGCCTGGCGGGTGATCGTCTCAAAATCAGGGAAGCGAATCTTGATGCGCACGGTCTTTCCAACCAGGCCTTCCGCTCGAAGCTGTGAGGCCACGCTGCGCGCCAGATGTCGAACAAGCTGTTCGATCCGCGTGGTCGAGTAGACATCCTTAGGAAGTGTGACCTCACGTGAGACGGAACTCGCCTGCCTTTCAAGGGTAAGCGGCGTCTCATCCTCCCCGCGCGCCAGGCGGTGAAGAACCCGTCCCATCGCACCAAACTCATGGGTCAACAAGCCCGGTGAAGCCCGGCGCAGGTCACGGATGAGCGAGATTCCGAGGCCACGCAATCGACGTTCGGTCACTTTTCCCACCCCCCAGATCATGCGTACGGGGAGAGGATCGAGGATCTGCTGCACACTATCTGGGTCGATTATCACCAGCCCGTCGGGCTTCTCAAGCTCTGAGGCAATCTTTGCGAGGAAACGGTTTGGCGCAAGTCCGACGGAGCAGGTGAGGCCTGTCACCTGCTTGACGCGATCCTTTATCGTTGTGATGACCTCCTCCGGACTGCCATGAAGGGACTCGCTGCCGGTGAGGTCGAAAAACGCTTCGTCGATCGACACTACTTCAACAGCCCGCGTGTATTCGTGGAGAATGTCGCGTACCTCGCGGGCTATCTCCTGGTAGCGAGAAAAACGTGGCGGAAGAAAGATCCCCTGTGGACAGAGTTTGTGCGCCCGGGCCATCGGCATCGCGCTCCCCACACCGAACTTTCGCGCCTCGTACGACGCGGTCGAGACGACACCACGCGGGCCCAGTCCACCCACTATCACCGGCTTCCCGCGGTAACGTGGCTCGTCGAGCTGCTCGACCGCGGCAAAGAACGCGTCCATGTCTAGGTGGGCGATCCTGCGCCTGCCTGTAGATTGATGATCTCTTCCTTTGTTCATGTCCTTCCTTGCGGCAGTCGAAGTCTTTCTATTCCGCCCAGACAGGATAGAATGATATGCTATGACGATCAAGGAACGCATCGTAATCACCGGGCGGCCGGGCGTGGGAAAGACGACGCTCATCGAGCGGGTCGTATCCAAGCTATCGCTCCCGGTCGGGGGAATGATCACCAAGGAGATCCGTAAGTGTGGGCACCGCGTTGGTTTTTCGGTGATCGATGTCGCGACAGGCCAGGAGGGGATCCTCGCCCACATTCATCAACAAAGCGGGCCGAAGATGGGGCACTATCGCGTTAACCTGCACGATCTAGAGCAGATTGGCATCGCGGCGATCGACCGCGCTCTCGCGGCGGGCACGCTTGTTGTGATCGACGAGCTCGGTCCGATGGAACTCACGTCGCGTGAGTTCATACCGGCTGTGGAGCGTGTCATCGAGAGCGATGTCCCGTTCATCATCTCCACACACGCGAATCTGGATCACCCTCTCATCCATCGCTTGCGACAGGAATTCACCCTCTATCGCGTCAAGATGGGAAACCGCGACCAGCTAGTCGAGCGCATCAGGCAGGAGTTCACGTAGCCACGGTCGCGAACGGGGGCTACTCCCCGCCTAGCTGCGGAAGAAGTGTCTTCTCAGGAAAGCGTGTGACGATGGTCGCATCTACCGGGACGGCTACCCGATCCCCCACCTGCAGATCGCTCACCGGTTTTGCCACGTCCTCGCGCGGAGGGTTGAGAAGCGCAATCGGCGTCCCCACAGGAAGTCCACACTTCTCAAGTAGAGCAAGGCCAACCTGAGTCTCTCCCAGGCTGACGCAGCTCGTCACCCGGCCAAGGCAGGACCCATTCTTATCGATCACCACCGCTCCTCCGCGCACCGGACGTACCCCGTGCTGCGTCACCTCAAAGCGGACAACCTCCCGCTTCCGCTTTGTGTACATCGGAACGCAGAGCTCTCTGCCGATAAAGAACGGCTTGTGCAGCTTGACATAGGCTCCAAATCCCGCCTCAAACGGATTGACGTTGTGCTCTCCGGCAAGCTCGTGCCCGTACAGAGGAAAGCCGGCCTCGGTGCGGGTTGAATCGCGCGAGGCGAGGCCGCACGGAAGTAGCCCGAGCGGACGCCCGACCTCAAGCAGTCTCTCCCACAGCCAGATCCCGTCCGCTGCCGCCAGGTAGATCTCGTAGCCTACCTCTTCGCCGGTGTAGCCGGTGCGAGCGACGATCATCTGACGGTCATCAACTAAGATCTCGCAAAACTCGGTTCGCTTCAACGCTGCCACGCTATTTCTCTCACGTTCACCGAGGAGCTTTCTTAGGATCTCCTCGCTTCGCGGTCCCTGCAGAGCGATGTCCATCACCCCGCGTTCTTGTTTCAGATCGCGCAGGGTGACATGTGGCCCGATATCACGCGTGGGCATATCGGTATCGATCAGGTAGCGGCCTTCGTTGACGCCGGTGAGCCACTCCCAGTCCTTATCCTCGTTGGAGGCGTTCACCACCACCAGGTAGCGATCTGCCGCACGGCGATAGACGAAGATGTCGTCGATCACGTTCCCTTCAGGATCGAATAACTGTGCGTACTGCGATTCTCCATCCGAAAGCCAGGCGGCGTAGTTGGCCGTGACGTTGTTGAGAAACTCAGTCGCGTGTTCGCCCGAGACTTGAAACACCCCCATGTGCCCGAGGTCGAACAGGCCCGCAGAATTCCTAATGGCACGGTGTTCATCGAGCACGGACGTGTACCAGACTGGCATCTCCCAGCCGGCGAACGGGACCAAGCGCGCGCCCAGCGCCTTGTGCGCCTCGTAGAGGGGCGTACGCTTCAGCTCGCCCTCTTTCTCCTCCCAAGTGAATGAAGTCCTGGCCGTATTAGAGGCTGGCAGATCGAGAAGGTTCTGGCCCACGAAGTACGGCTTGCTGGGGCAGAAGAGTTCTGGCCGTTGCGAAAAGAGCGAACTGACCCCAGTATCTGGCCCTGCTTCTGGAATCTGTGATGACAGCCAATCGCGCACACGCTGCGAGACGTCTTCCTCGACGATCTCCTCGATGAACGCCGGGCCCTCCACCTTGCGAAACAGGTCATCGTCATCAAACAGGGTATATCCATCGGCGAGGCCGGAGAGCCATTGCCGCACCGCCACTCCGCCCTCACGGGGGGCAAGGACGAGGTACTCTTCGTCCCCGGTCCGCCCAACGATAACCTCGGATATCAGAACACCGTCCTTATCGAAGAGGAACGTTTCACACTTCTCACCTTGGGAGAGGGCAAGGATGTCGGACGTTGTCGCCTCGTGCAGGAGTGCCCGGCTGCGCCCTCCACGTACCCGCAGGATTGTCCAGCGACTGGTATCTTCTTGTTGGATAGGTGCAGCAACTCCGGGGTCGACGCGGGCGATCAACGCACGCACCTCTTCCTTCGCTTTTTCCAAGACATCAAGCGGGAGCTTCCCTCGAGACAGGTCACCGCTCAGGCCGAGGTAAGAGAAGGGGCGGATCGAGCGCAGCACCTTGGCGATTATCGCGGCGAGGATCTCCATCTCAGCACGCCCCATCCCGCGTTGCGTCGCCCAGGGTGTGCCAAGGCGGATCCCATGCGCATCGGCGGCGCTGTGATCGCCGGGAATGGTATTCTTGTTGCAGACAATCCCCGCTAGGTCGAGGATGCGTGAGGCGATCTCGCCCATCATCGTGAATCCGGTATCGGTCTTGATCTCCTTCAAATCGACGAGTAACAGGTGCGTGTTCGTCCCGCCGTAGGACAGGGTCAATCCCTCATTTGCGAGTGCATCGGCAAGGTACTTCGCGTTCTCCACGATGCGGCGCTGCAGGTCCTTGAATTCATCGCTCTGCGCAAGTTTCAGGGCCACGGCAATGGCAGCGAACTTATTTACGTGCGGCCCTCCCTGTTCGCCGGGGAAGATGGCGGTATCGATGCGAGCGGCAACTTGCGGGTCGGTGGAGAGGATCACCGCTCCGCGCGGGCCGCACAGGGTCTTGTGGGTGGTGAACGATACGACATCGGCGATCCCAATCGGGTTCGGGTAGACACCGCCGACGATCATCCCCGCGGTGTGTGCGACATCCGCCAGGAGGATCGCACCGACCGCATCAGCGATCTCGCGGTACGCCTGCCAGTCGGGCTGCCAGGGGAAAGATGTGAACCCGCCGATGATCATCTTCGGACGATTTGCCTTGGCGAGCTCCATCATCTTGTCGTAGTCGAGCTTTCCCGTCTTACGGTCGGCGGCGTAGGAGACGATGTTGTAGCGTTTCCCGGTGATGTTGAACTGAGAGCCGTGCGTTAGGTGCCCACCCTCGGTGAGGTCCATGCCCATCACTGTATCTCCGGGGTCGACGAATGCCTCATAGACGGCGAGATTTGCTGCTGCACCGGACAGGGGTTGCACATTGGCGTAGATCCTCTCCGCCGGCCACTGGGGGGTGGCAAAGCACTCCGCGGCACGACGACCGGCCAGAGACTCCACGAGGTCGGCCATCTCCGTCCCCTTGTAGAATCGCCAGTCGGCATAGCGGCGATGTGCGGCGAGCTGCATATCGAGGTCAGCTAGCCCATCGGGAGGGGTGTTGCGCATCGCCGGCCGCGGGTAGCCCTCCGCGTAGACACTGGTGAAGACCGAGCCGAGCGCCTCACGCACCTCGGGTGGGGTGAGGCTTTCAGACGGGATGAGGATGATCTTCTCCCGTTGGCGGCGCTGCTCGGAAGCTATCAATGCTGCTGTCTGCGGGTCGCTCTGCAGAAGATGGGTCAGGTGGATTGTATCGCTCATGGCTGCTCCTTTTACCAGTCGATCATTTCGGGGTGAAGTCTACGACGAAGATCGTGATCTTTCCAACCCTCCTGCGCGAGAACGTACAATCCGCCGCTCACGAGCGAGTGCCCACCAAGAACGATAGGGATCTTCGCCTCGGATGCGGCGTGAGTGAACTCCCGCCAGAGGGGATCCGCTATTGCCGCATGATCGAACAAGTCACTGGCAAAGCGGTCACTCGCATGCGGAAGATCCTGGCCTTGTGCGAGGAGAGGGCGCGTATCGATGATCGCGCCGTCGCATACCCCCTCCAATCGCCTGAAAAATGGGACTGTCCCCTTTTCCGTCAACAGGCCACCGACCAAGGTCCCTCTGCCGGAGGGATAGCTGCGCATTCCCCTTCCCTCACTGAGCACTCTCGTGCGGCAGGCGACTTCCTGCTCGAAGTGCACCCAGGTGATCGGGTTCACGCGTCCGATGATCGTCACCTGTGCTTCGCGCACCCGCAAGAGCGAGACGATTTCGGAAATACGACGATCGTGGTACTGGAGAGCACCCGTAAACCGACGTACTTTATCCCCTCCCAGTTTCGTCGCGGCGAGGAGGAGGACGTCGGTCGGCGTGTCGATGTCAAATTGCGTCGCAAGCTCACGCGGAAGCGCAAAACAGCGAATCCCGGCATCAGCAACGGCAAAGCCAAGCGAGTTATCGATCGCCGGCAGATCGAGCGAGAGCAGATCCTGCGCCTGTGCTACCGCAACGTAGTCACAGCTGTAGAAGTTGTTGAACAGGGCGCCTCCCTCTTCGCGCTCTGAGAAGCGGGCGATGGCTCGCACACGTTCAATGTCGAGGAGGCCTCCGCTCCCACTTCCGAAGTAGAGGAGGCCGTCTATGTCATGTTTGCGGATGAGCGCCTTCAGCACGCGGCCGAAGTGAAAGGGTGACAGACCGCGCTCGACGACCACAGGGACGTCGCATCCCCTCATCTCTTCTCCAAGAGAGAGGTCTTGCGTGACGAGGACGATCTTCTCGATCCCGGCTGCACAGAGGAGGTTGACAAGGTCGATCGACGATGCCGCCCGCGCTCCCTCCACCAGCACCTCCCCGGGGCTACTCCCGAGCGGGGCATGCATGATCACCGCTACAGTTCTGGACATGGCTCGATTTTAGCAAGTTTTGCCGTGATTAGTCGAAGAATCTCGATAGTTGCCCGCTTGTCGAGGGGCCTGTTCTGGCTTCCGCAGTTGGGGGAGTAGATGCACGCCGGACAGCCATCCTCGCACGGACAGTCGGCGACGAGCCGCTCCGCTCTCTCCGTCAGCCGTGCCATGGCTGAAAAGAGGACGCCGGAGAGGCCTGCCCCACCCTCGATCTCATCGTAGATCAGGATTGTCGATGCACCCGTCTGCTGATGAGACGATGTGGAGACACCGCCGATGTCCTCGTGGTCGCACAGGACGAGGAGTGGGGCCATGGCGATCAGCGCGTGTTCCGCTCCGTGGAGACCACCGGCGAGGGCCTCAGGGGCGACCCCCGGAATCAGTACAGGGAGTGTGATCCATAGGCCATCGGTCTCGTAGGTGTGCGGCGGGAGATCCAGCGAATTGACGGAGATGGCGCGATTGTAGTGCATCGTCTGATAGCCGATGAACGATTCGGTGATCCGCACCCTCCCGGTCGCGACTGTGACCCCATCGCGCTCTATCCCATCTTCCTGAGAGAGGATCTCGCTCGTCGATGTGCGTAGCCCCTTGGTGTAATAGTCGACGTCGTCCTGACGCACGGTGGCAACGCCGTTTTCCAGATCTAGGTTTTCGACCACGTACGTCTCGCCGCGATGAAGTAGGACCGCTCCCGGATAGGCATCGCGCCGCGCGCGGATAGGATCCATCGTCTCCAGCAGCTTACCTGCGTGCATCAGCTTCACCCCAT
>CAZRQM010000044.1:0-8359 GCA_964602385.1 uncultured Thermotogae bacterium
GTGCACTCCGTTGCCCTGAACCGCGCGGTCGTCACCGGGACCGATCACACCTTCTCCCACACGCTGCCGAGCAACAAGGCCACCGCGCAGAAGAAGAGCGGCCGCTGTTGGCTCTTTTCCGGTTTGAATGTGCTACGCGCTGAGGCGATGAAGAACCTGAACATGAAGGAGTTTGAGCTATCGCAGAGCTACCAAATGTTCTGGGATAAACTGGAGAAGTCGAACTACTTCCTGGAAAGCGTGATTGCTACCCTTGACGAGCCGATCAATGGGCGCCTGTTCATGTTCCTTCTCAAGGACCCGCTTCAGGACGGCGGGCAGTGGGACATGTTCATCAACCTGGTCAAGAAGTACGGTGTGGTCCCCAAGCACGTGATGCCCGAGACGGAGAGCAGCAGCAATTCGCGGGTGATGAACTTCCTCATCACCAAGAAACTACGCGAGTACGCCGCTGAACTACGCCGGCTCCACGCACAGAGTAAGAACGTCGACGCGCTGCGGGCGCGAAAAGAGGAGATGCTCACTGTCATCTACCGTATGCTGTGTATCCACCTTGGTCAGCCACCACGGCGATTCTTCTGGCAGTGGCACGACAAGGAGGAGGAGTTCCATCGCGCAGGCGAGATCACCCCGCAGGAATTCTTCGACCGCTACGTGAACTACGACCTCGACTCCGTTGCTTGCCTCATCAACTGCCCCACCGCGGACAAGCCGTTCAACAAGCTGTACACGGTTGAATACCTGGGAAACGTCGTCAACGGCCAAATCGTTCGTTACCTGAACGTGGAGATGGCCGTGTTCAAGCAGGCGGCGGTGGAGATGATCAAGGCCAAGCGGCCCGTCTGGTTCGGCTGCGACGTCGGCAAAATGATGGAGCGCGACTTGGGAATCCTCGACATGGACGTCTACGACTACGGGCTCGTCTACGATTCCGAGTTCAAATCGGACAAGGCAGAGCGCCTGGATTATGGACAGAGCGTGATGACGCACGCCATGGTCCTCACCGGGGTCGATCTTGACTCGTCTGGGGCGCCAACCAAGTGGCGAGTGGAGAACAGTTGGGGTGACAAGCTTGGGGACAAGGGATTCTTCGTCATGAGCGATCGTTGGTTCGACGAATTCATGTACGAAGTAGCGATAGAGAAGCGCTTCCTTGATCCTGAACTGTTGGCGGTTCTGGATACAGAGCCGATCAAACTCTACCCGTGGGATCCGATGGGGTCACTGGCGAACGCCGCATAGTGAGTTGTCACATATTGCAGGTACGTGGTAGAAAACGCGCTCAGCACCGAGATGATAAAACGTCGTAACTGCCGGTGCTGAGCGTTTCTGCTCCTGTAGTCGTCCACCCTTTATTGGAATCTCATCAAAAGTCATCCCCTGCCGAATGCTCGGCTGTGGTGAGTTTATCGCAACACTCCGCGGGGATGGACGTATAGTTGAAAAGGGTGACATATTAGCAACATACGCCGATCCAGAGGTATACTTTGCTTTCAGCTTGTCTGGCCTTTTCAAAGACACGCATTGCATGATCCTTGCGGGAATCCATGTTGTTGGAGATGAGATATGGCTCTAAGACAAACCTATCTATCGATGAAGGCGAAGCTCCCTGCAACTGTGAGAACAGTCCTCGTTATGCGTGGGCGGGGAAACGATGAGCTTGCTCCATCCAAGGAGCTGCTTGACGATTTCAACCGCTATAAGCAGGAATACAAGGAACATCCAGATGGTTACTCGGATGCCTACTGGTACGCATGGGACAAGAGCAATTACGAACAGCGTTTCACTGAGCAAATCCTCGGCAATCCCAAATCAATGGATCGCCTCAAGGCCCTTTCCGAAGAGGTGAGCAACACCGATGTATACCTGATCCGCTACGAAGGCGAAGACAAGCCGTGTCACAGGAAACTTCTGCTGAAGATAGCTAAGGAACAGTTCAATGCAAAGGTGAACGAGAAGGCATTCCAGCCTGATTCTGACAACCAGTTGTCCCTTCTTTAGGCGATACACCCTCGTTGCGGGGAGAGCGCATTGCGTCTGGGATGTGAGCTAGTGGGGAGAGAAGCGGAAAGGCCACTTTTCCGCCTAACGCCCGCACTAACATCACCAGTTTGTGCAAGAATAGCCTCGTCCCCTTCTCCTCTTGTCCCCTTTCCTTTTTTCGCAATATGCCCAGTCACCACAATCAGTGTTGGTAGACGTCCCTGCGGTGACCAACCTTGACCACAACGACGATGCAGGCGTCATCCTGAACCTCGTAGATGATGCGGTACAAGCCTTGGCGAACTCGATATCGCGCCTGGCCAGTAAGCTTCTCGCATCCATCTGGGCGGGGATTCATCGCAAGGGGCTCGATCCGTTCGAGGATTCGCCGAACGTCCTTCTTTGGGATAGCACGGAGATCTTTCGCAATGGACTTCTTGAACAGAAGCCTATATCTTGCCATGCGCTTTCAAGTCTTCGAGCAGCGCCTCATACGTGATCGTGGGCTCAGCTGCCCGCTTCTCGACCGCTGCCAGATCTTGTTGATCCTCTCGAAGCGCTTGTCGCACGGCATAGTTGACAAGATCGGAGACCGATCGTTCTGTGTTGGCTGCTTTCATCCGTAAAGCCTTGTGCAGTTCAGGCTCGAAGTAGATGGTGGTTCGCTTGTTCATCCGGCTCACCTCTTGGATCATGATAGCGTTATAGCGTTACAACGTCAAATTCCCCTGGAAACTACGAATTCCTTGCTTTCGTGAGTTGCCAATCGCTCGTTTTCGCGAGAGGTTGGCGCGTGCCGTCAGAATGCTAAGATAGTACTGCGTCTGTTATGCAGAGCAGCCAGAAAGTAGAGGCGAAGATGCCCATCATGAAGATTCGCCCAATCGGCGGGTTAGTATGCCTGAGGCCATCTTCGATGATCTTGCTCTCGAAGAGGGAGCCTTCGTCGAGGTGAGCCTTCAGGGGACTGATGTCGTGATTAAGCCAAAACGCCTCGTCGACATGGAGGACGGGCGAAGCCCAGAAGAGGAGAAACTGGTTGAGGCAGGGTTCGAACAGCTCAAGAATGGCGAGCACGTTCCATGGGATAATCTGAGGCATGAACTGGACTTGTAGGCTCTTACATCAAGCGGTCAAACAACTTCGCCTTCTGCCTCAAGATCGCCGCAAACAGACTGCTCAGGCCATCGAAGAGATGAAAAGGGATCCCACAAGCGGCGATGTGCACCGCTTGGCTAATGCTGTCTCGATGCTATATTCTAGACACTCAAAGAGAGACGCCTGTGTAGCATTAGGTGATGGACTTGAAGTGAGCGATGGCCAGACTAAGAACGGCGGAAGCGATGCAAGAAAAGATACGGGAGATGGTCGATCGCATCGTTGAGCGATTCCATTTGGAGAAGGTCATCTTGTTTGGATCTCATGCTCGCGGGGAGGCTGGCCCGGATAGCGATGTTGATCAGCAGATCATAATGCCGGTGGAAGGTTCTCGCCGCGAAAAGGCGATCCAGATCGGGGTGGCTCTCCACGACATCCGGGTGGCAAAGGACATCATCGTTACTACACCCGAGAATTTCGAGTGGCGGAAAGAGATTCCCGGAACGATCGAACGGCCAGCAGATCGTGAAGGGACGGTGTTGTATGCACGAAAATGAACGAGTATTGGCCGTTGTCCGCGGGTGGATCGAGAAGGGCGGGAACGACTAGAAAATGGCTGACATCGCTCTGCGGGCAGGGGATGATTGTCCGACCGATGCAGTTGCCTTTCACGCACAGCAGTGTGTGGAGAAATACCTGAAGGCGGTCTTGGTGCTTAATAGCATTGATTTCCACAAGATCCACGATGTCGGAGAGTTGATTGCTCTTCTTCCACAACTCACCAGTCTTGACATCTCTGTAGAAGAACAACGCAGGATGACGTCCTATGCAACGGTGACACGGTATCCTGGCGATTATGAGCCGATCTCTCTGGTCGAGGCACGCGAAGCAGTGGAGATTGCAGACCAAGTACGGGACGAAATTCGAAGCCTATTACCCAAGGGAATGCTTGTCCCTTAGGGAAAGATATCCCTGGATATGCGATTGGTTGTAGCGGGACCATGTCCAGATTTTCGCCTCTAATTGTGTGTATCGCCGACCAAGGAAGCAAGCAAGACTACTGTATTGTGATGGGGTAGCCTTTCAATCAGTCGATGCCGAAACTTTCAATTGGTCGGCGATTAGTCTATACATGAAGCAGTGCCGGCCGACCAATGGGAATGCATCTCGCATGCTTGATGGGGGATTAGCCAGGTGAATACGCACATTGTTCATATTGACCGCGTCTCTTCCACGCAGGATGTGGCGCGCGAGATGACGTCGCAGGAGTTGGGAACGGTGATCGTCGCCGATGTTCAGGAGGAGGGCCGCGGACGGCGAGGGCATGTGTGGCTCTCCCCGCGTGGCGGCTTGTACGCGTCCATCATCCTTCGTAGTGATCCGCTCGTCTCGTTGCGTGTGGGAGTGGCCGTTGCGCGCGCGCTGGATCAAATAGGAGTCACTGCGCTCTTGAAGTGGCCAAACGACGTTCTGGTGGCTGGTAAGAAGATCGCCGGAATCCTCATCGAGGCATCAGGTGAAACAGCCATCGTTGGTATCGGGGTGAACATCGACAGCGCTCCACTCCCGGAGGCGACGTGCATCGTGAATGAAACGGGAGGGTTGATCACTCGCGATGATCTGCTGCACTTGATCCTGCATGCGCTCGAGATGACCTACGAAGACGACATCATCGAGGCGTATCGTCCGCTCTGCGCGACGCTCGGCCAAGCGGTGGGGGTCAACATCGCGGCTGGGGAACAAGTTACAGGTATCGCTCTGGGGATCGATCGAGACGGACATCTTCTTGTTGACGACGGCGAGAACACGCACATAATAGTAGGCGGTGATTGCGTGCACCTGGACGCAGGAGTTTGACGTAGCTCGTGCAAACGGCTAAGCTCGTGGCGACACGGAGAAAGGAGAGACGAGATGATGCTATGGGGAAAGCAGAAGAAGATTGAAGCCTTGGTGATCAAGCATCTGGACAAGGTAGTGGAGGCGTTGGATAACTTTCAGGATTCCCTGTACAACTACCTTAGTGGCAACATTGAGCAGGCTGATAGACTGGCCCTTGCCACCCACAAAGCGGAGAGCCGTGCTGATGACATCCGGCGCGAGGTGGAGGCAGAGTTGCTTGGTGGCGCGCTTCTCGCCCCGTCACGTCGGGATATCTTGGAGATCATCGAACGTGCGGACGGTCTAGCCAACGCCGGCGAGGAGGCACTCGACTACATCATGCTACAGCAGGTAAGCATTCCCGACGAGATAAACGGACACCTGCGTGGTATCGGGGAGAAAACAGGAGAGATCTCTCGCGAGGTCAAACAGGCGATGCAGTTGATGTTCGATGACATAAGACACGTAACGGAGCACACCAAGGCAATCGAGAAAAAGGAAGGAGAGATTGATCGTCTGGAGCGAGACGCGACCAAGCTTGTCTTCGGGATGGATATCGGTCTGGCCGAGAAGCTGCAGCTACGGGGGATGATCGAGCAACTGGTCGAAATCTCCGATCGGGCAGAGGATCTCTCGGATCGCATCGACATCATGGTCGCCGAGAGGAAGCTGTAACAGGCTCTGGGCGAAGGTCAGTAGTTCGTCTCACGACCGAGGATCATCAACGCCAGTGCCAATGCACGCCCGGCTTTCTCGATCTTTGTCTGAGAGATGGTATCGGTTGTGTCTGACGGAGTGCGTGATGTCTTCTCCCATCCCTGCCAGCTTAGGCTGATATCGGGCGATTCCTGACCACTATCGCGCGCGGTCTTTCCCGCGAATACCACACTCATGTCCACCGCATCCTCCACAGGCTGCGCCCGCACACCCATTCGCTGAGCCGCGTCATCGAACAGGTGCATGAGACGGAGGTTCCCCGGTGAGAATAGGGCTAATCCACGTCCGTCTCCCGCACCAAGGCCGCGCAGGCGAACCGTTGCTTCAATCTTATAGGCGGAAGAGAAGAAGGCGGCGGCGCGGAGGAATCCAGATGGGTCGGGCTCGTGCACGTCATTACCGCCTTCGGCGCCCTCTCCGCTGTAGGCAACGAAGAGGAACGTCTTGTAGGGCTTGTAATCGGATTCCTGCATAGTGCGGATCGCTTCAAGCATTATCCCCACGCCACTTGCGTTGTCGTTTGCGCCCGGGAAGGGCGTGCCATCCGGGCTTGTCGGCGGGGAATCGTACTGAGCCATGACCACGATCATGTGATCATCGAGCGCCAGACCCTGCCTGGAGATGGCCTCCCCGGCGAGTGTTCCGGGCATGTAGCCGATCACATCGCTCACTGGCATCCTCTCATGAATGCTTCCCTCGATCTTCATCGAAGCGCTAACCCCCGTTGGGATGGCGATAGTCTCGTCCTTGCCGAGTCCATCGACACTGCGGTTGAGATCAGGCAGAGTGTTCCCGGTGGATGCGAGGATACGATCGGCAACGGCTTTGCTAATCAACAGCTTCGGGTAGTCGTCTGGGTGTGGAGTGTTCATCCCGACCACGGTCAGGTAGAAGTTTCGATCCTCACCCGACAGTGTCACCTGGCGTTTTAGGTCGGTGTCGTCATTGGCAATGATAAGCATTCCTCCGATGGGAACGCGAAGATCCTCCAGAGCCCTGGCGGCAGCTCGCGAGGGCAAGAGGAGTATCTTCTGAGAGAAGTCCATCCCCGCAAGTGCGGGGACCTTCCCTTGCACGGTCTCCGTGAGTTCCCCAATCGCCAGGAAGACCACCTCCCCCTCGATCTTGCCGATGTTGCGATACATACCCGCGTACACAGCGTAGTCGTGCAGGTAGCGCAGATCCCCTGCGAAATCACCAATTGATAGTTGTGGCGTCTCGTCAAGGGACTCGAAGGTGCGTTCGTGCGTAGCGAAGTACGTGTAGTTCGTGCCGGCCGCTTGAAGGCCATATGCGGAAAACTGTGATGCGATGTAGTCCGCCGCCTGATCCATGCCCTGGCTCCCCAGTGCCCGTTCGTCGAATGCGGGAGAGGTGAGTGTCTCGATCTGCTTCATTACCCGTCCGCCGTCAAACTGGTTTGCCAGCTTGCGGTAGAAGAGCATTGATCCGGTTTCCCATTGAGCAAAATGGAAGGCCAACGCGCACACGAGCAATGCGACGAGTGTGTAGCGGTTGACAAGCCAGCGCAACTGAAGGAGCCCCTTCTCCACGAGTCGGCGCAGCCCTTCGCCGAGCAGGTTGACTCCCAGAGCAGCGACGAAGAAGGCAAGCGATGGATAAAGGGCGACCCACGGATACGAGCGGGCGTAGAGGCGAACGTTGCTCAGCAGAGCGCCCCATTCCGGGACGTCTGAGTAATGATACGGCGGCACGTAGAACGCAAGCTCGGCGAAGGCTCCGCCTCCGATGAAGATGCCGATGAAGCCAAGTTCTCCCAGCAGCATCAGTACAGCTCCCATCTCTATCGCGGCGATCGGGATCAGGGATGGGATCATGTGCGGCAGGATGTGGCGGGTGATGATTCGCGGCGTGCGCACGGCGATCGCTGATGCGCTCTCAATAAACGGTTGCGAGCGCAAAGTAAGCATCTCGCCACGCACAAACTGCATGATCTCTCCCCAGCCAACGAAACAGAGCGCGATCACGAACGGCCGCACCCCCTGACGGATTCCAATGGCGAGGATCAGCATCATCGCCAGCAAGAGCATGGGAAAGGCGGAGATAATCTCGGCAATCCGCTGAACAAGCTTGTCGATCAACTTGCCACTGAACCAACCGGCCACTGTTCCCAATATGAGACCAACGATCAGGCGTGCCGCAACGACCAACGCGGCGAGAGCCAGTGTCTGCTGAGCACCGACAAGTATGAGGCTCATGATGTCCCGGCCGAGGGGATCGCTTCCCCAAGGAAAGGCCTTGCTGGGAGAGAACGGAGGGACAAGGTACTTCCCGTCCACCCGTTCCAGGCCATGCGTGGTGTACGGGCTGGCGGGAGCGATCATTGGGCCGAAAATAACGACCATCAGCAGGCCAATGACAATTATCGCTCCCGCGACGAGGGGAACGTTGTGCAAGTAATTGCGCAGCCTTCCGTGGGATCTCCGATCTTTGCGCTCCTCTGTTACCTCTACGACTGCCTCGGCCTTCTCGCGCACCCGGCGGACGTGGCTTAGCTCGGGTGGATTCCTGCGACGTGCTATCCATTCCGTGATGGGATTGTCTGAGGCCAGTTCCTTCACCGCATTCCAGACTCCCTTTGCCCACTTTGTCGGGCTCTGCCACTCGCTCTGTTCCGTGTGAAGGGGTGTTTGGTCGCGCAAGCGAGGGTCGATGAACCGAT
>CAZRQM010000045.1:0-8270 GCA_964602385.1 uncultured Thermotogae bacterium
GATAACGACGGAAACAGCGATTCCATTACCTATACCGTTGATGTGAAGTGAAGAACGGTTCGCCTGTTTCTACTTTGTCATTCAACAAGGCAACGGCAGAACAGGCCCAGCAGAGCCCCTCTCTTCCGCAGCGTGGTAGCTTGTCTACCACGTTGAATTGCCGCTCCTATCGCAAGGAACAGCCTTTTGTGTGATGAGCATTCCTCGGCGTCCTGTCTGTCAAAGCGCGACGGCAGACAGGCCTTTGCGTGAGGAAAGGCTTTTCTCACGCCCGCTCGCTATCGCTTGCTCAAGATCGCTAGGAACGCCAAGAACGACCTCTGCACGGCGCGCAGCGAAAGTCCTGAAGAGCAAGCTCCGGCTTCGAGCCCTTCGTGATGAATTTTCCTTGGCATCAGTACCGTGCGAACCGGAATGGAGTGAATCCCTGCGACAATGACCCAATCCTTCAGAGCCGCGCTAACAGCTCAAGCTGATGTGGAACGTTCAGGTTGGTGAACGAGACGAGATCGCGATCGAAGCGCCTCAGCTCGTCCTCTGAAATTGTACGCGGGTTCAGATCGTCGTACGGGGCGGTTACCTTGAGCGTGCCGCGCCCTATCGCTTCGGCGATCGCGGGGATAGCCGTACGCCTGTACGCGGCACACAACGGCTCGTAATAGCCGTTGACGATCGGTACGCAGACGTCTGCGCCGCTCGATCGAGAAAGGATGTGTTCCACAAGTGATGCGCGCACGAAGGGCATGTCACAGGCGACAACAAATGAGAGGTCCGTCTTCGCGGCGAGAAGCCCGCTGTAGATCCCAACGAGCGGGCTACGCGCAAGGTAAAGATCCTCGACCACGCGTACGTTGCCGCCGAGAGGCACCAGATTGCGGCCCACAACGAGCGTCTCGGTGAACATAGGCGAAAGCCTAGCGATAATGTGTTCTAGGACCGTCTCTCCACGGGGCTTTGGGAGCAGATGCTTGGGTCGCCCCATCCGTTTGGACTCGCCGCCAGCGAGGATGATCAGGGTTGCTCCCTCGCTCATGTGATCATCCTCTCCTCATGTGAATAGATGTTCATCCGTTCTCCGCGGACAAACCCGCACAGGCAGATACCCAGCTTATCCGCGAGATCTACCGCTTGCACAGTTGGAGCGGAGACGCAGCCGACAATCGAGATCCCGCAGCGAGCGATCTTTGTCAGCATGCTAACAGGGATGCGCGAGGAGAGGAAGATGAGGCTATTAGAGAAGTCCGCCTTGGCAAGGAGCGCCTGCCCGAGCGCCTTTTCCAAGGCGCAGGTACGGCTGATATCCTCGACAAAGATCATCCCTCCGCTAGAGTCGCAGATGGCCACAGAATGCGTCCCTCCGGTGCGCTGAAAGGCCTCTGCCCGTTGATGTGCCTCTGCCGCTGTTGTCAGCATCCGTTCTGGTGGGATGCATAACGGGCTGGCAATCGGCGGAGGGCAATCTACCCGCTCAAATGGCCGCACGCCGACCGCGATTGTCCCCTCTTCCTCACAGAACGAGAGCACGTCATCGATATCCTTGATCATCCCCTCTGAGAGTAGGTACCCATACGCGAGTTCACGCAGCTCCCCGGGTGAGCACGCGGTAGAGAGAACTTTCTCCTTGTTGACGAATAGTATGACTTGCTGTTCGACGACGAGAAGGTCGTCTACCGCCTCGAGTCGTTCACTAGAGAAGTGATGTATCGTCCGTATCGCTGTAGTTTCCATGCTAGATAAGGAAAGCGTGGCCGCGAGAGGGTCCTCGCGGCCACACGTGCATACCTCCTAAGCCTTCTTCTCGTTTCGCAGATAGACGACCCAGTACAGGGTGGCGACAAAGAACGCGCCACCAACGATGTTTCCAAGCGTGACCGGGATCAGGTTCATCACCATCCCTCCAATCGTCAGGTGCGAGAGCTTGTCAGCAAGGCCTGCCGCGGTGACGATTGCCGTCTGCCCCTTCAACACCAGTCCCATCGGGATGAAGAACATGTTGGCGACACTATGCTCAAACCCGCTGGCGACGAAGGCCATAATCGGGAAGAAGACCGCCCACACCTTTCCAACAACGGTACTCGCGGAGACAGCCATCCACACGGCCAGGCAAACCAGCCAGTTACACAAGATTCCGCGCGCGAACGCCTGCAGGAACGTGAGGTTAACCTTGCTATTGGCGATACCCAGGGCACTTGCGCCAACGAGGCCGCCGCTCGTCTTCCACAGGCCACTCCAGTACATCAGTAGCACCAGCAAGAGCGAGCCAACGAAGTTTGCGAAGTAGACGATCGTCCAGTTTCGCAGCAACCTCCTTACAGTTACCTGACGGTCGAGGACCGAGAGGAAGATAAGGTTGTTCCCGGTGAACAGTTCCGCGCCAGCGATGACGACGAGCATCAGGCCGACACTGAAAACCGCTCCCCCAATCAGCTTGGCCATTCCCACGCCTAGGAAACTCGCCATGTCATGCGTTACCATGATCATGAGCTCCGCGCCAAATCCGATATACACCCCAGCGAAGATGCCAAGGATCGTCAGCCTCAGTGCGCTCGCCTGCGTCTTTGCAACACACACCGTTCGCGTCAGGCTATCAGCGATCGATGCTGGGTTCTTGCAACCTATGTCCATTGATGAAACCTCCTTACAGATTCGTTTGTGCTACGCCGTATCAAGCTGACAGGCGGCAACCTTGAACTCCGGGATCTTCGATTTCGGATCCAGAGCGTCATTGGTGAGCCTGTTTGCTGCTGCCTCGGCAAAATGGAACGGCACAAACACCGATCCTTCCGCCACCCTTTCCGTCACCTTCACCATCGTCACAATCTCACCCCGGCGGGTACGAACCTTGACTCGACCCTCATTCTCTAGGCCGAGACGGGACGCATCGCTGGGATGGATCTCCGCATACCCCTCGTTTACAAACGCGTTCAACGCCTCTACCCGGCGGCTCATCGTCCCGGTGTGGTAATGGAACAGAATTCGGCCAGTAGAGAGTATGAACGGATACTCATCGTCTGGTAGCTCCGCCGGCGGGATGAAATCAACCGGATGGAACCTACCCAGCCCGCGGCTGAACTTGCCCTTGTGGAGGTACATCGTCCCCGGGTGATCGTCGTTTGTGCACGGCCACTGCAGACCGTCGGGCACGAGGCGATGATGGTGGATCCCTCCGTAGATTGGAGTCACGGAGGCTATCTCGTCCATGATCTGCGCGGCGTTGTCGTAGTGCATGTGATAGCCGAATAGGTCAGCGAGCTTACACACGATCTCCCAATCGGGGAGAGCTTCTCCTGGTGCATCGACGACCTTGCGCAACAGCAGCACGCGACGCTCGGTATTGGTGAACGTCCCTTCGGTCTCGGCAAACGACGCCGCGGGAAGAACGACGTCAGCAAGCTGCGCCGTTTCGCTCAGGAAAATGTCGCTTACAACGAGGAAGTCCAGGTTGTGCAGCGCCTCCTCCACGTGGTTCAGGTTCGGGTCGGAGACCATCGGGTTCTCACCCATGACAACCATCCCCTTCACCTTCCCCGCTGCCGCGGCGTGCATCATCTCAACGATAGTGAGCCCGGCTGTGGGTGAAAGCTTCGCCCCCCAGATCTCTTCGAACTTCTCCTGCACGGCAGGATCCGCCACCTTCTGGTAGCCGGAGTAGACGTTGGGGAGTCCTCCCAGGTCGCACGCCCCCTGCACGTTGTTCTGTCCGCGCAGTGGATTGACGCCAGTCGATGCCTTGCCCAGATTTCCCGTGATCATCGCCAGGTTGGCCGTGGAGAGGACGTTATCGGTTCCGGTGGTGTGCTGGGTGATCCCCATAGCATAGACTAGCGACGATGTTTCCGCAGTGGCATAGATCCGCGCTGCCCGCCGCAGGTCCTCTGCTGGGATTCTGCTTATCTCTTCCACCTTCTCTGGTGTATACTGCTCGATGACCTTCTTGAATTCTTCGAAACCCTCGGTGCGCTCATTGATGAACGCCTCGTCCTGCAGCCCTTCGCTCAAGATGACGTTCATCATGCCGTTCATCCAAGCGACATCCGTCCCGTTCCTCTGGCGGAGCCACAGGGTGGCATCCTTCACTAGATCGATCCTTCGCGGATCAACAACAATCAACTTCGCCCCGTGTTGGTGGACTGCCTTGCGGATGAGGGTGGCGATCACCGGGTGCGTCTCGGTGGTATTCGATCCGGTAACGAGGATGCACTTTGCGTGCTCCAGCTCGGCGATGGAGTTGGTCATCGCCCCGGAGCCAAACGCGGCGGCAAGGCCGGCGACGGTGGAGGCGTGACAGAGGCGAGCGCAGTGATCGACGTTGTTCGTTCCTACCGCCGCACGCACGAACTTCTGGAACAGGTAATTCTCCTCGTTGGTGCACTTGGCAGACGCCAATCCAGCGATGGCGTCGGCGCCGTGCTCCTGTCTAATCCTGAGAAGAGCATCTTGTACTGCGGACAGGGCTTCGTCCCACGTCGCGGGTTCGAGCTCTCCGTTGCGCCGGATGAGAGGTGTGGTCAGTCGATCGTTCTTGTTGATGTACGTATGTCCGAACCGGCCCTTGATGCACGTGGAGCCGTAGTTAGGCACAGCCTCCGCGCCGCGCACCTTGATGACCTCGTTGTCCTTCACCCACATCTCAAGCTGGCAGCCGACACCGCAGTAGGAACAGGTGGTCTGTATCTTCTCCACGTCCCATGATCGCGGTGGGCGCTCGGGGAGTTTCTCGATGATCGCTCCGGTCGGGCAGAGCTGCACGCACTCGCCGCAGCCGTCACACTCTGATTCCCCCCACACGCTGAGGCCGGCAGTGACGATCGTCTCCAGCCCACGGCTAGCGAAACTGAGTACGCCTTTGCCTTGTACCTCGTCACACCCCTTGATGCAGCGGGCGCAGACGATGCACTTGGTGGGATCGTAGGCAAGAACAGGGGAGGAAGTGTCCAGTTCGGGAAGGACTCTATCCCGCGCAGCGAACTTACGCGTGCGAGTGTTCAAGCCGTAGCGATAGGCGAGATCCTGCAGTTCGCAGTTTCCCGCCGATTCACAGGTCATGCAATCACAGTTGTGCTCGGAGAGGAGGAGGTCGATGAGCATCCGCCGCGTCGAGTCCAGTTCTTCATCGAACGCTGTGACCTCCAATCCATCCGTCACCTGCACCGTGCACGCGGGGACCATTCCTGGCCGGCCAGCGATCTTCACTACACACAGGCGGCAGGCGCCAGTGACGCTAATCTTGGGGTTGTAGCATAAGCCCGGGATATCGAACCCGTTGTCACGTGCTGCCTGCAGGAGGTTCGCACCAACTGGCACTACTACCTTCTGTTCGTCGATATAAATCGTCGCTTTCGTCATCATCTGCCCTCCGCTTGATTCTTGTCGGTCAGGAGTTGATCCTGGAAGTACTTGACCGCGCTCTTCAGCATCGTGTAGGGGGACTGTCCCAACGGGCAGAGAGATGTCTGCTTCATCGTTAGTGCCGCCTGAAGCATCAGGTCAAGATCGCTCTCTTTCCCGCTAGCGCGGAGGACGTCCATCATCTCCACCAAGCGCGCGGTCCCCACACGGCAGGGGACGCATTGACCGCATGATTCATGGCGGAAGAAGCGAAGGATATCGGAGATAAGCGGTGCCACCTGACAATCTTCGTCAAGAACGAGGATCGCTCCCGACCCGAGGACTGCACCTCGAGAGGCGAGGCCGTCGTAGTCCAGCGGGACGTCGAGCATATCCTCGCCGAGAAACATTCCCGCTGCCCCGCCGACAAGAGCGGCAAGGAATGACTTTCCATCGGCTATTCCACCGCCGATGTCGTATATCAGCTCTCGCAGGGTGATCCCCATTTGAGCTTCGGCCACTCCTGTATTCACCACTGCTCCCGATAGGGGATAGAGCTTCGTTCCCGGTGATGATTCTACACCGAGAGAAAGGTACGCGGTACTCCCTTCTCGCACGATCACCGGCACGTTAGCCAGTGTCTCCACGTTGTTGATCACCGTTGGCTTTCCGAACAGCCCGAAGCTCGCTGGGTAAGGTGGTCGCAGACGGGGAACCCCGCGTTTCCCCTCCATCGACTCGATAAGAGATGTCTCCTCGCCGCATACATACGCTCCTGCACCGCGATACACCTCGATATCGAACGAGTAGGAAGAACCAAGGATCTCTTCTCCCAGATAGTTGGCGCGGCGCGCTTCATCAAGCGCTCTCTGTATACGGGCGATCGACTCGGCGTATTCACCACGGATGTAGATGAATCCCTTGCTAGCGCCGATAGCGTACCCAGCGAGGATCATTCCTTCGATTACCAAATGGGGGCATCCTTCAAGAAGGACTCGGTCCTTGAACGTCCCCGGCTCACCCTCATCGGCGTTACAGATGAGATACTTCGGCTCACCAACGGCGTTGCGTGTGAATTCCCACTTTCTCGCGGTAGGAAATCCTGCTCCCCCACGGCCGCGCAGCCGAGCATCTTTCACCGTCGCCAAGACGTCCTCAGGCGAGAGATCTTTAAGCACGCGCTTTAGACCCTGATAGACTCCATTTGCTACTGCATCTTCGAGTTCGAGGTGCCCACAACTTCGCAATAGATGTCGGTCTCCCAGGATAGTCGGGAGATTCGGTTGCGATGAGACCCAATCCTTGTTGCGTGCCTGAGCGAGTATGCCCGCGAGAACAGCAGGAGTAACTCGCGTGTAGAGCGCGTCGTCCACCTGCACCGTCGGCGCGTCCGAGCACGCTCCCAGGCAACTTGAGCCCTCTAGGGTAAACTGGCCGTCGGGCGTGGTCTCCCCTAAGTCGATGGCCAGCTCATCCTTCAACCATCCGGCTAACCCATTTCCTCCGGCAAGCTCACACTGTGGGGACTGGCAGACACGAATAATGTGCCGGCCGCGCGGTTTGTCACTGAGCATCGAGTAAAAGCTAGCCACCCCCCGGACAAACCCGAGACTGACTCCAAGGTCACAGGCAACCTGGGACATGTCATCGGTTGAAATATGCTGTGTGCCCGATCTTTGCTGCAGATCCCATAGCCGATCGACAAGCCCCGCGGTAGCACATCTGTGCCGCGAAACTACTACGTCTTGAGTCATGTTACCTCCTTATGCTTATTAGTATAATAGATGCTCCTGTTACGGCCTCGTACCCCACTGGGGATAGTTCTTGGTTGAAGCGAGTAGCAGACGTGCAGTATGACGGAGCACTTGGGCAACACAAAAAAATTCCACCGCGACGTCTGTGTCAGCGCTGGCTACAACATAAGCATGAAGCCCGTGACCACCCATGTGTTGGTAGGGGAGACAACATCTATCTACAGCGGCAAACGGAAATCGTTCCGCCGAATGTTGCCTCGTCATCTCCTCTCCCGACAGCGGCCCGGTCTTCTGATCGGTCTCATGGCTGCCCCCCATATGTAGACGCCGCTTGCCATCTCTTGGTCGGCGGCGTCTTGGTGAAAGTATACGCACGTATGTCCGTGCTGCAAGGCAATATGCCAAACGCGGCATCCGCTTGGCGGCGAGCTGTGGGTCAAGGGTTGAACGCGTGTGTCAAGGTTTCTCGTCGGCCTCAGGCTTACTGCGGAAACGCCTTGCCCTGGAGCACGCATAGAAGAGGGAAGAAACGCTCAAGGGGGAGTATGGGCAGTGGGTGAGGTATGCGTGGCTGCCGTAATGATCAGGGCGTTGTTATGCGACGCAGCAAGCGGAGGATCAGAGCTACGAAAACAAACTGGAGCGGGACACGGCGATCCCGCTTCAATCAATTGTTGATGAATTGAAGACTCATTCTTACTATCGTGTCTGCCGCGGATCGAACGCATCGCGCACGCCATCACCGAGGAAGTTAAACGCGAACAAGGTAACCGAGATGGCGATCGCGGGCCACAATACGAGATTGAAGTGTGATCTCATTCCGACATAGCCCTCGTTCAGCATTGCTCCCCAGCTTGGGGTTGGTGGGTTGACTCCCAATCCAATGAAGCTCAGAAACGCCTCGTAGAGGATGAATCCGGGGATTTGTAACGCCTGCGAGACGATCGCCGGGCCAAGGATGTTGGGGAATATGTGGCGGAAGATCAAGCGTGGGCCGGATGCGCCGATCGCGCGCGCTGCCTCCACGTATTCCTTCTCTCGAACGGACAGGGTCATTCCCCTGATCAATCGCGCCATCCCAAGCCATGAGGTAATCCCGATTCCGATGAAGATGAATAGCATTCCGCCCATCTGCCGGTCAAGGCCGGACAGGAAACCGCGGAACGTGCCCGGTTCAATCACGCTGAA
>CAZRQM010000046.1:0-3783 GCA_964602385.1 uncultured Thermotogae bacterium
TTCATTGTTCTTGGTAGCAGTTCGCCACCCTCTCCAAACAGCCGTGAATCAGCTATGACTATCGTCGGACCGGATTCTTCTTCCACACCGAATAAACCGCACTAAGTGCCGCGGCGTAGCGGGGGGCGAGGACCTGTGGGTCTTTGGATTCCGGTTCATTGTTCATCGCTACGTAAGGGACGCTTGTTCCATTCACGTCGATTGTCCCGTGTGGTTCGGGTGTGATGTCGAACCAGTCGTCAGTTCCGTACGTCGCCTCCATCTCCGCATGGGGCACGGAATGGGTGAGGAGTCCGCTTCTTTGCTTTTCGTCGTAGCGGGCCACATTTCTGCGCCACGATTCTTCGAAGGAGACGCTGACGTAGAGGATCACCGCGCCTTTCAGGATCTCCGGCGAGAGCTGGGACAACGCATCAGAATAGCCGTGATCTCCCCCGCGCGCGAATTCGACGATCAGGCTCTTATTGGCGAGGGCTCTAGGAGGGGAGATGATCTCCTCTACCTGCTGATTGAGCTTCTTTATGAGGAATTCCCACATGTCGGCATTGGTGATCGCGTAGTTTCCCTCCGCGCGGCGCGAGTAGAGGCGTCCTTTCCCCATTGACTCCCACAGATCGTCCTCGACGCACTTCTCCCACAGGATGGGAAAGTCATCGAGTGCTGCAAATGGCGCGATGTGATAGATCCCCGCGCGCTGCGCGATCGGTGCCTTGTGCATGAAGTCTATGAATTCGCTCTTCCCGGCCGCGGGACGTCCAAGGAGGAGAATGATATCGAACGTGTCATCGAGGGGCACGTCTTCACCCCTGTACTCCAGTTGAAGTTTTTGCTCGATCTCCGAGAGAAAAGATGATGGATCTCGATCAGCGTTGATGGTGATAAGATTTGTTTGGTGCTTGATGTGCCAACCCTGAAGGGCGGTGAGCATCGCCTCCAAGTGCGGGCGGTCGATGTAGAACCGCGGGGTATTGCGCGCTTTCTGGCGCACGAGCGAGAGTTCGACGGGAATGTCCAGGCGAACGTACGCGTCCGGCTGAGGTAGCGCGGAGGCGATCTGCGGGTAGGCCTCGATGAATTCCTTGTCGCCGAGTGCCTGGGCGTAGGCCAGGTGAACCCCGAGGTGCGACTCCTCTAGGCAGAGTTTCCCTTCGGCTATCGCTCTCTTAACTTGTTCTCTTCGTCTGGGAAGCTCGGCGATGATTGCCTCTGTCAGGCGCTCGCGTTCGGAGAAGATATCAATCTGCTCTCGTAGAGCGACCTCCTTGACTAGCTCTGGCAAAACGACGACGCGTTGCGGATAGAAACGGGCCAAGAGAGACAAAGTCTCACTTTTCCCCGCTGCGGGCAGACCTTCAAAGATGACGTGATGCATAGTCATTCTCCTTTCGTATCCACGTATTCTACCCGCTAGACTCCGGTCTTTCCCGTCTTGCACTTCCGGCTGGGTTGAGGATGTACTGAGCGTCGTCTTTGTATCCTCATCTTGCGCGATGCGCCTTCGTGCTTCGACTTTCCTCACCCGATCTGTATAATGGTCGGAATCAAGAAAGGAGCCTAGAGAATTGCATAAGCTGATTATTGTTGAATCACCGACCAAGGCGCGGACGATCGGCCAGTACTTGGGTAAGGGGTACAAGGTCCTCTCGTCGCAGGGACATGTGCGTGATCTGCCGCGCAATGACTTGGGAGTGGACATCGAGAACGGATTTGAGCCGAAGTTTGAGACGAAGCGGACAAAGCTCGTGAAGGAGCTGCGTGATGCAGCAAAGGGCGCGGAGATGGTCTATTTGGCGACCGACCACGATCGCGAGGGGGAAGCGATCGCCTTTGACCTGTACACCATACTTAAACGGATCATAAAGGATGACAACGCATTCTCCCGCCCGATATTCAATGAGATCACTAAACCCGTCATCCTGGAGGCACTTGCCTCGCCAACGGAGATCAACATGAATCGGGTGGAGGCGCAGCGCACTCGCCGTATCCTTGATCGCCTCGTTGGCTATCAGGTGAGCCCCATCCTCTCTATGGCGCTCGCCGGGAACAGATTTGAGGGACTATCCGCGGGGCGGGTGCAATCGGTCGCACTCCGTTTCCTGTGTGATCGTGAGGGAGAGATTGCCTGCTTCGTCCCCGAGGAGTATTGGGAGATCGAGGCACAGTTGAGGAACGGGGAACCGTTCAGCGCGAAGCTCACGAAGAAGGATGACAAGAAGTTTGTCATTCGGAACCAGGACGAAGCGAAGGCGGTGATCGACGCACTCCGCGGGGCGAAGATCACGGTCTCATCCCTCGAGGAGAAAGAGCGTCGCCGCCAGCCATCGCCCCCGTTTATCACAAGCTCGTTGCAGCAGACGGCGTCCTCCGTCTTGCACTTCACGCCGAAGCGTACGATGAAGATCGCTCAGGAGCTGTACGAGGGGGTGAGCCTGCCAGAAGGCAGCGTCGGATTGATCACCTATATGCGTACCGATTCCGTGCGCATGTCGGATGAGGCGGTGGCCGCTGCGCGGGAGATTATCGAGCGGGTGTACGGCGAGAAGTACCTGGAGAAGAAGCCGCGCCACTTCAAGAACAAGAAGCGCTCCCAGGACGCGCACGAAGCGATCCGACCGACTGATCTCGCCCGCACGCCACAATCAATTGGCGCTCATCTGTCGCCCGATCAGCGGAAGCTCTACACCCTGATCTATAACCGCTTCCTGGCGGCGCAGATGACTCCCGCCGTCTATCTACTGCGCAAGGCGTTGATCGCCGCTGGCGTGTACACACTTGAGGCTGGAGGAAGCACGCTTGCGTTTGATGGCTTCCTTACCTTGTTCCCCGAGCAGCGTTCGCAGGAGACGGTGTTCCCCGGCGGTCTTCGCGAGGGAATGGAACTCCTGTTGGAAAAGCTCGAAAGCTCTCAGAAATTCACCGAGCCGCCGCGGCGCTACAGCGAGGCTGGGTTGGTCAACCTGCTCGAAAAAGAGGGAATCGGGCGACCGAGCACCTACGCGTCCATTATCTCTGTTATCCAGGATCGAGGTTATGCGGTGAAGGAGGGAGGGAGCCTGCAACCCACTCTGCTTGGGCAGGTTGTGGTCGATTTTTTGAAGCAGAACTTCACCCTGACTGTGGAGAGTGAGTTTACCGCGCACATGGAGGATGACCTAGATCGGATCGAAGAGGGATCTCTGACCCGGACGGCTGTTCTCGACGAGTTTTACGCTCCCTTTTTGCAGCGCCTGCAGGCGTTTGAGGAGACGAGCGCCGATGCTAAGGAGCATAGGTTCCATATCTTGACGGATGTCGCATGCGACAAGTGCGGTGCGCCGATGGAGCTTCGCTACTGGAAGGGATCGCACTTTCTCGGCTGCTCGAACTATCCTGAGTGCAAGAACACAAAGAGCCTTCCCCCAGAGTTTCCCTACCACTTCGAGGGTGAAAAACTTGTCCTGCGCGGGGGGTTGGAGGAGATGGAGAAACAAGCGCACGAGCACCGGATCCCCTGCCCGGAATGTGGCTCTGCGATGGATCTCAAGTCGGGAAGGTATGGTCGCTACTACAAGTGCACGAACTCCGAATGTGGGAAGACGACGCCAGTCTCTACCGGGGTGCCTTGCCCGGTATGCAAGGAGGGAGTGCTGGTGGAGAAGTACTCCGCCAAGCGGCGGCGCGCGTTCTACAGCTGCAGCAGGTACCCTGATTGCCGTTTCGCCGTGAGCGAAAAGCCAGTGAAGATCTGCCCGGCGTGTGATAGCGGAGTGCTGGTAGAGAAAAGGGGAAAGCTTGCATGCAGTA
>CAZRQM010000046.1:3883-6010 GCA_964602385.1 uncultured Thermotogae bacterium
ATAGCTGGCGGCTGATAGCTGAATGCCTGCTCCTTACGCGTGTTCCGAGAGAAGCTTCAACCACTCCAAGCGGTGCTTCAACCCCGAGTCTTGCAGCTTAGCAAGAGCCTCTTTCTGAATCTGCCGAACTCGCTCCCGGCTGATGCCGAATTCGACTCCTACCTCATCGAGTGTGCGCGGCTGGTAGTCGTTTAACCCGTAGCGCAATTCGAGGATTCGTTTCTCACGATCCGTCAACCGCTCATTTAGTGCCTGCCCCAGTTCTTGCACCAGGAGGTGATCGAATGTCTCCCGCTCCGGGGAATCGACAGATCTATCCTCGATGAAGTCACCTAGGACGGAACCGTCGTCGTCGTATCCAATCGGCATGTCGAGGGACGTCATGCTCTGGGCGGTCTTCTTCGCCTTGATGATGTTCTCCTCCGTTGTCTCAAGCTCTACAGCCATGTTCTCAGACGAGGGCATCTCTCCCGTTTCCTTGAGGTGGCTTCGTTCCAGTTGGTAGATCTTGCGGATCAGCTCGTTGATGTGAGTAGGAACGCGAATCGTGCGAGATCGGTTGGTGATCGCCCGCAGGATCGCTTGCCGGATCCACCACGTGGCGTAGGTGGAGAACTTGAACCCTTTCGTATAGTCGAACTTCTCGATCGCCTTCATCAACCCGAGGTTGCCTTCCTGAATCAGATCGAGGAAGGGGAGACCGCAGCCGCGGTACTTCTTGGCGATTGACACTACAAGCCGAAGGTTGGCCTCAGCCAGTTCTTCCTTTGCACGCTTGTCACCTGCCTCAATGCGTTTGGAGAGCGCCACTTCATCGGCTCTTGTTAGGAGAGGCACACGGCTGATCTCGCCAAAATACGTGCGAATGGGGTTATCCGAACGGGATGAACGCTCATGTATGTCCCGCTTATTGTCAGGCTTCGTGCTTAGATGCGCCTTAAGGTCAATTGTTGGCTTCGGTTCTCTTGTTTCTTTTATTTCTTTCATCCCTTCCTCCTAATCCTTTCCCTGTCATGTGCCCTATCAAGAGACCAATGAAACACAATCGGACGACCCGGAGGGCCCTCCGATCTCATTCACAATAGCACTATATTATACTTCCACTGCTACGGCATCGGCCGCCTCTGGTCAGCTCATCCCTCAGTCTCTGCCTCGCAGTATAGCACAAAAAAAGGACAATGTGAAGCCCTCGGGGGAGTGACTCGGAGGTAGAGTTATCGCGGGTGGTTGCGCTTTAGCTGTGCGGGTAGTACGTAAGGAGAGCGGCGACAAGCAACCCGACTACGATCCAGAAGTAGAACGCGTTCTCCTGGCCGAGTGTCGGTGGCCGAGGCGGAGAAAGGGAGAAGCGTAGACCGAGCGAGGCTTCGGGGGAGAAGGTCCACGTGGGCGGAAGCACATCCAGGGAACGCACGCTCGCGACGAGCGCCACGGAATCGATCAGCCAGATCTGTGCGCCCGCTGTGACATGTATGTACGGCGTCCACCCCCAGGTGCCACCAACCGGTTTCCATTGTAGGGCTAGCCCTCCACCGGCGTAGATGGCAACCGGCCCCATCCAGCTCTTGACGATGAGATCGCCGCACGCCTCGAACAGGTTCGGAAAGTGAGACGGATACGTCCCAAGGGCGAACAGGAACGTCAGGTTTGGATCGGCGAAAACCTCTGCTGAGATAGAAGAGAAGGACTCGTTCCAGTCGATCGGGACCGCGGCGGGAGCGGTGACGTCGAACCCGAATGCCAATGGGACCCCGCCTTGCACGCAGAGGCCGATGGCCAGAACTGAAGAAACCACTAGTAGTAATGCCAGATGTCTATGCACTTTTCCTCCCAAGCTTCAGAATAGGCAAGCCTACTCATGTGCACCAGGGCGTGCGACCGTTTAGCAAGGGTAACGTGTCCCTTTGTCGTCGATCCAGTGAGCCTGCGCGATGAGCTTCTCTCCTCCTCCACCAGAGTGATTGATTTTCACGTTGCTTGGCGCAAAGAGAGAGACTAGAATCTCATCGGCAGCGTCAGGTCTGACGGTGTCAGGTCTGACGGTGTTAGGGCTGACTGCGTCAGGTCTGACAGTGTCAGGTCTGACGGTGTTAGGGCTGACTGCGTCAGGTCTGACAGTGTCAGGTC
>CAZRQM010000046.1:6110-8187 GCA_964602385.1 uncultured Thermotogae bacterium
GTGTCAGGTCTGACGGTGTTAGGGCTGACTGCGTCAGGTCTGACAGTGTCAGGTCTGACAGTGTCAGGCTGTCAAGCAAGGAGGGATGATGCTACAACTACTACAAGAGATATCAACCCGTGCGTCAGGGTGGGTGGAGCTTCGGTATCATGCGCGCCTGTCAAAACGAATCTCCGTGCGCAACGGGCGATTAGAGGAGTCCTCCACGCTTCGCTTGGCCGGAATTGGAGTGAGGGCACTCATCGATGGCGTGTTCGGATTTGCCAGTACCACCGACCTCTCTGAGAAGGGGATCGCGCGGGCCGTGAGCGAGGCGCAGAGCGCGGCGCGCGCCTCCGCGGTGGCGAAACGCGAAAAGATCGGTTCGCTCCCGCACGTGACGCTGGCGTCGGGGGAGTTCGCCGTTAAGACGGGTGATCCGCTCGACGATCATCCGCTCACCGAGAAACTGGCGCTCGTCATGCGCATCGATGAGCGAGTGCGTTCCGCGGCGAAGAAGATCGTCTCATCATCGGTAGCCTACTCCGAGCTGCAGGACGAGAAGGTGATCGTCACTTCGGACGGTGCCGCGGCGCACATCATCGATTCCAAGCCCGACTTTCGTGTCCTCGCCGTCGCGCAGCAGGATAGCGACCAAGCGATGGGGATGGATTCAGCCGGGGTGAGCGGCGGATATGCTGACCTGTTCGCGGTGCGAACGCCGGAGGAAATGGCCGACAACGCGGTGCGGCTCGCCGTCGAGCAGCTACAGGCGGATTACGCCGCCGGCGAGAGTGCTACGGTCGTCCTCGACCCTGGCCTGGTAGGCGTGCTCAGCCATGAGGCAATCGGGCACACCGTGGAGGCGGACCTCGTGCGTGGCGGGGCGATCACGAGCGGGAAGATCGGAATGCAAGTCGGCTCGGATCTGGTAACGTTGTGCGACAGCGGGCCGTCTGCCCTCATCCCTCACGCCGCCGGTGAGCTGCTCGTCGATGATGAAGGGGTGAGAACCGGCCGCACGGTGATCATCGACCACGGCGTGCTGCGTTCGTATCTCCACAACCGCGAGAGCGCGACCCACTTCAATGTTGAACCGACAGGGAACGCGCGCGCGTTCGAGTATTCCGATGAGCCGATCATCCGCATGCGAAACACCTACATCGAGCCGGGGAAGTCCTCCGTGGAGGAGATCATCGCCGGGGTGAAGCACGGCTACTATCTCCAGGGGTTGGGTGGCGGTGGGCAGGCCGATTCAAACGCCGAGTTCATGTTCGGCGTGCGCGAGGCACACGTTATCAAGGATGGGAAGATCGGGAAAATGGTGCGCGGAGTGACCATCTCTGGAGACGCCTTTGAGGTGCTGAAGTCGATCGACGCTGTGGGAGATGACTTCATGTGGGGGCTCGGCGCAGGGCACTGCGGCAAGGGCCAACTGGCCAAGGTGGATGCTGGTGGCCCGCATCTTCGCTGCATGGTGACAATCGGAGGGCGGCAAGAATGAACAGCAAGTTGATCGATCTGTGCAAAGACGCGCTCGATCGCACGCAGCAGAAGGGCGCAGATGAGGTTGAGGTATACGGCGAATCCGTGCGCACGATTACGGTTGCGATCGAGAAGAATGACCTACAGGTCTCGCGCGCTCAGAAGGAGACGATGATCGGCGTGCGCGCGTTTTCAGCAAGAAGGGTCGGGTTTGCCTCCACGAATGACCCGACAGGTCTCGACGAGACGTGTGCCGACGCGGTGACACTGGCGGAGGCCTCTCCTGCCGACGAGAACAACGTCCTCCCGCAGCGCGAGGAAAGCCAGTACGTCTCAGGGATATACGATCCGGCATCAGAGCGGTTCAAGATTGAAGACGCGATCGAACAGGCAGTGAAGATGCTCGACATTGCCCGTTCGATCGACAACCGACTGATCCTTGGCAACGGTGAGTTTTCGGTGCACATCGGCACACGCGCTCTGATCAATTCGCACGGCCTCTCTTGGTCGGAGCCGGAGAGCCTGTTCGTCTACTACGCCCTCGCCACCGCGCGCGACGGTGAGGAAGTCTCCAACATGGACTACCAGTTCGACGCGACGCGGAACGCTGGCT
>CAZRQM010000047.1:0-3518 GCA_964602385.1 uncultured Thermotogae bacterium
TCGCTTACCGCATCCACTACTTCCTCTGATAGCATGAGGTTGTCCAGATTCTGCTGCGGGATGAGCACCCCCTGTTCGCCGGTCATTCCCTTGGCCTGACAGACCTTGAAGAAGCCCTCGATCTTCTCGTTCACTCCGCCGATTGGTTGTATCTCTCCCTTCTGGTTCACCGATCCGGTGATGGCAATCCCTTGTTTGATCGGAAGACCTGACAGGCTGGAGAGGAGGGCGTACAGTTCCGTGCTGGATGCGCTATCTCCGTCGATCATTGAGTAGGTTTGCTCAAAGGCGAGGCTCGCCGACAGGCTCAGTGACTTTCTCTTGGCAAACCGCTCACCGAGGAAGCCCTTCAGGATCATGATCCCCTTTGTGTGCGTGTGCCCGCCGAGGTCAGCCTCGCGCTCGATGTCGACGATTCCCCCCTTCCCGGTGTGCACGGTTGCCGTGATCCGCGACGGTTTGCCGAACATGTAATCTCCCAGTTGGAGGACGGCGAGGCCGTTCACCTGTCCGACCTTCTCTCCCTCGGTGTCTACGAGGATCTGACCGCGGGCGATCATCTCCTGGATCTTCTCCTCGAGGAGGTTCAACCGGTTGTCCCTCTTGTGCAGCGCCATACGGACATGGTCAGCCGTTACGTGCGCTGATCCCTCTTGGCGCGCCCAGTACGACGCTTCTTTGATGATCGAGATCAGGTTTCCGAATCGACAGGAGAGCTTCTTCTGGTCCCCGGCAAGCTCGGAGGAGTACTCCACCACCTTGGCCACACCGCCGGCATCGAACGGAAGCATCGCTGGCTCTTCCTCGCAGCGAGCGCGCAGGAAGCGCGCGATCTCCTGTTCATGCTCCGGGGTGCGATCCATCTCTGTGTCGAAGTCGCTCTTCACGGAGAAGAGCTTAGGAAAATCCTCGTCGTAGTAGTGTAGGAGTTCATAGATCTGCGGATTACCGATGATAACTATCTTCATGCGAAACGGCACCGACTCCGGTTGTAGCCCCTCACTGGTGGAGTAGCCGAGCATCTGCAGTGGGTCTTCGATCCTGATCTCGCGCCGTTTGATCGCGATCTTCAGTGCCTCCCAGGAGAGGCCAACGCGGAACAGGTTATTGGCGTTCAGTACGAGGTAGCCTCCATTTGCGCGATGCAACGACCCGGGTTTAATCATGCTGAAGTCCGTTATTGCCACGCCCATCTGAACGCGGCGCTCGATGGAGCCAAACAGGTTGGTGTACGTGGCGTTCTGTTCCACGATCACCGGCGCCCCTTCCGTCTTGGAATTGTCGACAAGCACATTGATGTAGTAGCGCTTGAACGGGTCGGTCTGTGGCATTGGAAATGGGAACGGCCCTTGGGCGACGTTGTTCTTGCCGCCGTCCTTGAACTGGCCGAGGTGCTCGACGATGTCGTGTTTGGCATCTTCGAGGAAGCCCACGGCCCGCTCCAGGGTGCCGTAGCGCTCCTTCAGTTGATTGAAGCGCGGCTCGATGGTGAACAGCACCGCCTCTTTTGCCAGCTTCTTGATCTCCTCTTCGCGCTCTTCCTCAATGCGCGCCATTTCCTGCATAT
Source organism: uncultured Thermotogae bacterium (assembly GCA_964602385.1). Classification (GTDB taxonomy): domain Bacteria; phylum Bipolaricaulota; class Bipolaricaulia; order UBA7950; family UBA9294; genus M55B144. Next base: position 1,568 of record CAZRQM010000047.1, read on the forward strand.
TCTCCTGGATGATCGTCTGCACCTTGCTCTGTTTCTCACGTATCTCCGAGCGATTCTCCTCGGACAAGGCGGCGTACTCTTCCTGGCTGAGAGGCTCTCCCTTTTCTTGCAAGGGAAGGGTATTGATCCCGATCGGGGTGCGTTGAATGGCAAATCCCAGCTCGCGTGCCTTCTCCTCCATGCTGTCGGAGAGGGCGGATCGCTTCTCGGTAAAGCGTTCGTTTATGCGCTTGCTGCGCGCCTTGAACTCGTCCGATTCGAAGACCTTGGGGATCTCTATCTTGAGGCGAGTGATCAGGTGATCCATGTCGTCTCGCAACTGCACCCCCATGCCGGCGGTCAGCTCCAGGTAGTGTGGGCTGTATGGATTCTCGAAGTTGTGGACGTAGCAGAGATCGGGCGGTGTCGGTTCATCCTTGCTAGCGTGACTGAGGAAGTACTCGACGGCAGACATCTTCCCGGTCCCCGATCCTCCGGCAACGTAAATATTGTAGCGATTCTTGCGGTCCTTTATCCCCAGGCCGAGCTTCATTGCCTCGATGGCTCGTTCCTGACCGATGATGCGGTCCAGTGGCTCCACCTCTGCAGTTGTGCTGAAGTTGAAAGACTTGGGGTCGCACGTGCGACGTAGTTGATTTGCATTCAATTCTTTGACCATTTAGCGTTCCTCCGGGTAGAATTCTATCGCAGATGATGATGATGTTACAACGTGAGAAGAGATCGGCTTGGATCCTGCTTGTCGCTGTCGTGCTTGTCGCCACTATTTCGAGCGCGACCCGTGCGCAGACGATTGTGCTGCCGCTCATCGGCAGCATAGGAAATTGTACGTACTGTGAACGTGTGCACGATGCGATCGCTTCGGCGTATCGCTCGCTTGATATTCTCCTCTCCAACGCGGAGCTCGATGAGACGAGCTTGTGGGATGCCATCGTCGCCGCGTCCGATCGGGGCGTTGCCGTGCGCGTCCTGCTGGACGAAAGCGACTGGGCTCAATCGATCACCGACAAGAACCGACCAACAATCGACTACCTGCGCGCACATGGGATTTCAGCCCACTTCGACGATCCGTCTATCACCACGCACGCCAAGCTCGTCGTTATCGATCGCCACACGGTTATCCTCGGCTCTACGAACTGGAATGAGCATTCATTCTACGATCAGGAGCAAGCCGACGTGTCGATCGAGGACGCTGTCGTGGGCGAGGTCTTCGCTTCGTACTTCGATCGCCTGTGGGAGGGGACGCTCTTTCCTGGTGCCGTCAGGCTTCAGGTTGACTCCATCTCGCCCGATGATCCGCTGATCGTTCCGCTTCCTGAGACGGTGGATACGGAGAACTACCCGGCGGTCCTGATGGCGCTTATCGCGCAGGCTCGCGAATCGATTCACGTGGTGATGTATCGCATCTCCTACTACCCGCAGTATCAGGACAGCGTGACAAACAACATTCTCGATGCGCTCATCGCTGCTGCGGCGCGTGGTCTGGATGTGCGCGTGTACATGGACGACTGCGCGTTCTACGAATCGGACAAAGAGGCGAATCTGCAGGCTGCCCGCTACCTATCCGATCATGGCGTGGACGTACGTATGGACGATCCCAGTATCATAACACACGCCAAGCTCATAGTAATCGATCAACGAACGGTGATCCTTGGCTCAACCAACTGGAACTACTATTCCCTTGCGCAGAACAACGAGACCGATATCGCGTTCATTGATTTGCCCGATGTGGCCCCTGCCTATGAAGCGTTCTTCCAGAGGCTCTGGCAAGATGGGCGGCTACCGGGAGGATGAACCACGCTACGGGCTCTCGGCGTGGTCACCGGTGAGCGTGTATCCACACTCGGTGCACTTCCAGGTAATCTCGCCGTTGAGCACGTTGAACCGAACGGGGAGCATAGTGCCGCCGCACTTTGGGCAGCGGAAGATGGATAGATCCGCGGGGACAGGCTGG
>CAZRQM010000047.1:3618-8182 GCA_964602385.1 uncultured Thermotogae bacterium
AGCGTGCGCTCCAGTACTCACCGTGCACGAACACCGTTCCCGTGGGGTCGATGCTGGTTCTCGCTTCTGCCTTCATTCCGATTAGAGAGCTTTCCCCGATGACGGGCGATTTGCGTTGGATAAGGAGCGCCTTGGAGATGATGAACACAAACAGAGCCGCCACCGTCCCCACGACGAGGATGATCGTCACCCAAGAAAGGCCGATCGCCCGATTGTGAATCTCAAACAGGGTGAACGATCCGATGAGGAGTGAAACGATTCCTCCCGTCGTTAAGATCCCGTGCGTAGGGGTGAACGCGTCCAGGATCATCAGCCCCGTCCCGAAAAGGATGAGAATCACACCAACGAAATTCACTGGGAGCACCTGCAAACCGAGGAACGCGAGCACGAGGCAGATCCCACCCATGGCGAGGCCGAACCCAATCCCGGGATGGAAGAATTCGTAGACCAGCCCAACCAGACCGAGGATGAACAGGACGTAGACGATGTTTGGATCGGCGAGATGTGACAAGAGTCGCTCCCGCAGCGTAGGACGTATCTCTTCAGTGGTAGCACCCACTGTATGCAGCACTCGCCCGTCGGGAAGGACATAACCATCGAGGCGATGTAGTAGATCGGCAAGGTCAGCGGCGAGGAGATCGATCACCCCCTGGTCGAGCGCTTCTGTGGCGGTGAGGGAGCTTGACTCGCGCACCGCCGCCTCCGCCCATTCCACGTTGCGGCCGCGTTCCTGGGCGACCGACTTGGCGAACGCGACTGCATCGTTAGTTATCTTCTCCGTCATTGTCGCATCAGTGCTCGCACCGCCGGAGATGAGGTCGACCGGGTGTGCCGCGCCGATGTTTGTTCCCGGGGCCATCGCCGCAACATCTGCCGCTAGGGTGATCAGCACACCGGCCGAGGCGGCCCGTGCCCCGGCAGGTCCGACAAAGATGGCGATCGGGACGGTCGATGATAGCTCCGCCATCACGATATCGCGCATCGACTCACCCAGTCCGCCGGGGGTGTTGAGTTCTATCACGAGGAGCGATCCGTTTGCCTGCTCGGCCTGGGAGATCGCTCGTACCACGAAATCCTTGCTTGCCGGGTTGATCGATCCGTCGAGCACAACATGGAATACTGCCCCCTGCCCGAACGCGGCAAGCGGGGGGATCAGGAGCACAATGATCGCGGCAACAATCATCCATCGCTTCATGGCAGAATGACAGTACATCATGTCGAGTGCCCGATGCAAGTGGCAGCAAACGGCTTGCCCGTGTGTTATCATCAGTGGAGTACTAACGGACAATTCTAGAGGGGTGTTTGATGATAAAGGGCGTGGTCTTTGATTTTGACGGCTTGATACTCGATACGGAACTTCCTGTCTTTCGTGCCTGGCAAGAGATCTTTGCCGTGCACGGAGCGGAGCTAACTCTTGCTGACTGGACCGATTACATCGGCCGGTCGCCGGATTCGTTCGACCCGTGCGTAAACCTGGAGCGTTTGCTGGGAGATCGGGTGGACCGAGAGGCGATTCGTGTTGATCAACAGCAGCGCGAGGCGAGGTTGATCGAAGAGATAGAGGCGCTTCCGGGAGTCGTTGATCTGATTGAGCAGGCGCGCGAGCGTAACCTGCGGGTGGGAATCGCATCGAGCTCCGAGCGTACTTGGGTCGTGGGGCACCTTGCGCGACTTGGTCTTGATGGCCGCTTTGACACCATCCGCTGTTCCGATGATGTCGCGAGGGCAAAACCATTTCCTGATCTGTATTTGGCGGTACTCGATGCGTGGGGACTTGCGCCGCATGAGGCGTTCGCTCTCGAGGACTCGCCGCACGGCGTCAGCGCGGCCAAGGCGGCAGGGATGGTCTGCATTGCCGTTCCCAATGAGATGACAAACAACCTCTCCTTCGACCATGCCGACCTCGTGCTCCCCTCGCTTGCGGGGGTGAGTCTGGAGAAACTGCTACGAAAGATTGATACGGACGGCGTGCGACCCTAGTGATGCGCGTCGGTTCGTATGACCTTTAACATTTGTGTCATTCGGCTAATTCGTGAAATTCGTGATATTGCAGCTATTCGCATCATTCGTGATGCTTAGATGACTCGTGTCATTCGTGATAACTGAGGGGGGACCTGCGTGGCCATGCTTTCGGACGTCAAGGCGGCATTGAAGAAATACTGGGGGTACGATGAGTTCCTGCCATTGCAGGAGCGGGCTATCGAGTCCGTCCTGACCGAGCGCGATTCGATCGTCGTCCTTCCCACCGGGGGAGGAAAATCGATCTGTTTCCAGGCCCCGGCAGTGAGCCTCCCCGGCATGGCGATCGTTGTCTCTCCGTTGATCTCTCTGATGAAGGACCAGATCGATGCCCTTACCGAGTGCGGGATCCCGGCAGCACGCATCGATAGCAGCCAATCCGCTCATGAGCAGGATGGCACCATCGAGAGCATTGTCAATCATAGGTTGAAGCTCCTCTACATCGCCCCAGAGCGGTTCGCCGCCGACGGATTCATCAGCTTCCTGAAGCGAGTCGATATCTCGCTTATCGCCATCGATGAAGCACACTGCGTCAGCATGTGGGGGCACGACTTCCGTCCCGAGTACAGGCGGCTGGGTCGCTTGAAAGAAGCCTTCCCTGGTGTTGCTGTCCACGCCTACACAGCCACCGCCACCGAGCAAGTTCGCAGCGACATTGCGGTCCAATTGCACCTTAAGGACCCCGAGGTCTTGATTGGATCGTTCGATCGTCCGAACCTTGTCTATCGGGTAAATCGGCGCTCCAACACTGTGCAGCAGGTCCGCAACGTGCTCGACCGCCACCGCAATGATTCGGTGATCATCTACTCCATCCGGCGAGCGGATGTCGACGACCTATGCCTGAAGCTGGTCAAGCGAGGTTATCGTGTTACCCCCTACCACGCCGGGATGAACGCCGAGGAGCGTAAGGCGAGCCAAGACGCATTCATCGCGGAAGAGGTCGATATCATCGTCGCTACCGTGGCGTTCGGCATGGGGATCGACAAGTCGAACGTGCGCGCGGTGATCCACACTGGCATGCCTAAGTCGCTCGAACACTATCAGCAGGAGAGCGGACGGGCTGGGCGCGATGGCCTGGAGGCTGAGTGCTCCCTTTTCTGGTCTGGGGGAGACTACGGGATCTGGAAGAGCATCATGGCCAACACGGAATCGAACCAAGCAAGGGAAGTCGCCCTCTCCAAGCTGAACGGGATGTACGACTACTGCACCGACCTCACCTGTCGCCACCGCGCTTTGGTCAACTACTTTGGGCAGGATTTGGAAGGAACTAGCTGTGGTGCCTGCGATGTCTGCTTGGGGGAGATCGACTCGATTGACGGATCCATGGAGGTTGCCCAAAAGATCCTCTCCTGCGTAGTGCACTTGCACGAGCGCTTCGGTGCCGACTACACGGCGTCCGTGTTGAGCGGATCACGCGACAAACGCATCCTGGAGCGCAATCATGACTCTCTCTCCACCTATGGCTTGCTCTCCGATCTCCCGAAGAACACAACGAGAGACTGGATTGAGCAGCTTGTTGGGCAGGGATACTTGGAGAAGGCGGGAGAGTACAACGTCTTGCACGTCAGCGAGAGCGGATGGCGCGTGCTGCGCGGGCAGGAGACGCCCAACCTGCTCAAGTCCGCCGACAAACATGTTAGAACATCTCGTGTGGCGGCCGACTCGTGGGAAGGTGTCGATCATGGCCTGTTCGAGGCGCTGCGGTCGTTACGCAGGGAGCTTGCGACAAACAGGAACGTTCCTGCCTACGTCGTCTTTGGCGATGCTGCGTTGCGTGACATGGCGCGTATGCGTCCCTCCACACTCGACGCCTTCCTGCGGGTGAGCGGTGTAGGGAGTGCGAAGGCTGAGCAGTATGGCGATCTGTTTCTTGCTGCCATCGCTAAGCACTGTCGCGAACACTCACTTGCGATGGATGTTTCTCTTCCTCGAGGAGCGCCAAAGACGCGCAAGGAGCCGCGATCCACGCTCAACATGGCGCGGCAAACCGCGTACGGCCTGTTCGCGCGCGGTGTCTCTGTGGAGGAAGTGGCGCGAGCTGTCGATCGCGTACCCTCTACCGTGATCCAGTATCTCGTCTCATACATCAACAAGGAAGGGTTGAGCGATCCATCGCCGTGGGTGGAGAAGCGATCGTTTCAGCGCGTTGTGGACGCTGCCATCTCGCTTGATACCGATCAGCTTGGCCCGATCTATCGTGCGCTCGGAGGCGAGGTTGACTACGACGTGATCAAGATCAGCATCGCGCTGTTGCAGAACCGATAAGGCCAAGCGGAATCACGAATGACACGAATACCGCGAATGAAACGCAGAACGGGGAACGGGGAACGCGGAGTGCGGAACGCGGAACAACGAATGCGGAACGATGAATACGGAACGGGGAACGACGATGGAGCGCGGTTGGCATAGCAGATCTCTGTGTATTCGTGGTATTCGAGTCATTCGTGATAAGTAGCTTTCACGCGCAGTTCGACGATTGTTGCATCGGGCCTTCGGCAATCGCTCTTGTCTGTGACACCCCTTTGTGGTAGTTTGTGCTCGTCAT
>CAZRQM010000048.1:0-5479 GCA_964602385.1 uncultured Thermotogae bacterium
GACATTGTCATCAGTGATTCGGGGCAACTCAGGCTGTTCAAGGTTCCTTCGACACCACAGAAGCCCGCCAAGGGAGTCATCGCTGCTCTATCTGATCTTATCAAGCAGGGAGTGATCATCCCTGATCAGGTGGAACGAATCAGGCACGGATCAACTGTGGCGACGAATGCGCTTCTTGAGGGGAAGTGGGCGAAGACTGCTCTCATAACAACGCGTGGGTTTCGCGATGTACTGGAGATTGGCAGGCAGAATCGGCCGAAGCTGTACGATCTCTTCTTCAACCGACCTATACCGGTTGTACCGCGTGATCAGCGCTACGAGGTGACGGAACGGTTGGACTACCGGGGAAATGTTATCCAACCACTGGTTCAGGAGGATGTAGAGGGATTGATTCCCCTCCTGCGTAACGAAGGCGTGGATGCAATTGCCGTGGTCTTCCTCTTTTCCTATCTCGACCCAACGCATGAACGAGCAGTGCGAGATGCCCTCGCTTCCGCCCTAGATATGCCGGTGACGATTTCTAGCGACATCTTCCCCGAGTTTCGCGAGTTCGAGAGAACCTCAACTACCGTGGTGAGCGCGGCGCTTCGCCCGGTGATCGGGGATTACCTTACATCGCTTGAAACCGATGCGAGGAAGAACGGCCTCCTCACACGTTGGCAGATCATGCAGTCGAGCGGAACCGTCACCCATGCAGATTACGCCCAGGCCAACCCGGCGCGAATCCTTCTCTCCGGTCCGGCAGCGGGGGTTGAGGGAGCCCGAGTGGTCGGAAAACTGGCAGGGTTCTCCGATCTGATCACGCTCGACATGGGAGGAACGAGCTGCGACGTCTCGCTCATCCGGGATGGCGAGCTCAGCCGGACGACAGCCGGCCAGATCGGCGATTACCCGGTGGCTCTACCGATGGTCGACATCCACACGATAGGTGCTGGCGGGGGGAGCATTGCTTGGATCGACCACGGCGGGGCATTGCGTGTCGGCCCGCAGAGCGCGGGGGCGTCCCCCGGACCGGCCTGCTACTGCCGCGGCGGCGTGGACCCGACGGTGACTGACGCCCACCTCGTGCTGGGGCACCTTCTCCCCTCCCACCCCTTGGGCGGGCTCGATCGACTAGACCTGGATGCGGCCAGGGTCGCAGTCGGAGTGCTAGCAAGTATGCTTGGCATCTCGGTGGAAGAGGCTGCTCTCGGGATACTTGAGATAGCGGATGCTGCCATGGAGCGAGCGGTCCGCGTGATCTCGATCGAACGCGGGTATGATCCGCGACAGTTCTCCCTTCTTGCCTTCGGCGGAGCCGGCCCGCTGCACGCTGTTTCAGTCGCCAGTCGTCTCGGCATTCACAGGGTGATCGTTCCCGCGGCAGCCGGTGTGCTCTCCGCGTTCGGTCTCGTTGCCGCCGAAATTGGGCATGGCTTTAGCCAAGGCGTTGTACGATCGTTGAAAGACTGTGAGCCCGAAAGGATTGCGGGCATCCTTGCGAAGTTGCGAGATCGCGCGCAGGGAGAGCTCAGGGCAGAAGGGGTGGAAGAGGGAGCGATCCGCTTCCATGTTTCGGCGGATCTGCGCTACCTGGGACAATCTCACGAGCTTGACGTACCGCTCTTCGAAGCAGCGGCAGAGAATATCGAGCGCTGGGCGATCGACGCGGAGTTCATGCAAGAGATAACGTCGCTCTTTCACGCTGAGCACTCACGGAGGTACGGGCACGCCGCGGATGACCAACTGGTCGAGCTCGTTGCCTTGAGAGTGCGCGCCGTGGGTCCACCATCAGAGGTTCCCCTCGTGCCAACGTTTGGCGAAGACGGCGAGAATCATGACGCAGGTGTAGCAGATTCGTGGTTTGCTAAGGACGGCCCGACAAGAACACACCTACTGCGCCGTAGTGAGCTCCTTCCTGAGAGCGAGATTGAAGGGCCGATAGTAGTGTTTGGCGAGGATGCAACGACCATTCTTCCTCCGCATACGGTGGGGAAAATAGACAAGTACGGTAACATGATCCTGGAGATCCCATGACAAGAGGCACCGCAATTGTTGATCCGATCACCCTCGAAGTGCTGCGGCACGCCCTTTCCGCAGTTGCGGAAGAGATGAACGCGAACCTGATTCGCTCCGCTTACAGCCCGAATATCAAGGAGCGCCGCGATTGCTCCTGCGCGGTCTTCGACAAGCGAGGAAGAATGGCCGCACAGGCCGAATCGATCCCCGTGCACCTCGGGGCGATGCCCTTCTCGGTCGCGGCGGCCATTTCCAAGACCGATACATTCCACCCCGGAGACGTTGTCGTGCTCAATGATCCCTACTGCGGTGGAGCACACCTGCCCGACATCACCTTCATCGCGCCTGTTTTTGTGGCCGAAGAGCTGTTTTCCTTCGTCGCCAGCCGCGCGCATTACGCTGATGTCGGCGGCAAGGAACCCGGGAGTGTGGCTGGAGACACGACGGAGATCTACCAGGAAGGACTGCGTATCCCGCCGATCCGTCTGTGGAGGGAGGGTCGTCTCGACCAGGATCTCGCTGATATCATACTGCTTAACGTGCGCACTCCCGTGGAGCGGATGGGTGATCTGCGCGCCCAACACGCGGCCTGTGAGACCGGGATCAGGCGAGTGCAGGCACTAGCAAGTCGCTTTGGATCAGGTCTACTGGAAAGTGGCATGGAGGCAATCATGGACTATTCCGAGCGTCGAATGCGCGCGCAGATCGCGCAGATCTCGGATGGGACGGCGAGCTACGAGGACTGCCTCGATGGGGACGGGATCACTGACGACCAGATCCCGATCAGGGCGAGCGTAACGATCGATGGCGAGACGGTGAGGGTTGACTTCACCGGCACTTCTCCATCCGTTGCCGGTCCGGTGAACGCGGTTTACGCGGTGACTGCGTCGGCAACATACTTTGCGATACGCGCACTTACCGATGCCGACATTCCGCCAAACGACGGGTGCTACCGCCCGATCGAGATCGTCGCCCCACCGGGAAGCGTCGTGAATGCTGATCCACCGGCACCGGTCGTTGGCGGTAACCTGGAAACCTCACAACGGATAGTCGATGTGATCCTCGGTGCGTTTTCCAAGCTTTGTCCGCAACGGGTAATCGCCGCCTGCCAAGGAACGATGAACAACGTCACCATTGGCGGCGTGAGCCCACGGACTGGTGAGCCGTACACCGTCTATGAGACGATCGGCGGCGGATTCGGCGCGCGCCCAAGCAGCGATGGGGTCGATGGTGTGCACTCTCACATGACTAACACACTGAATACCCCTATTGAAGCGCTGGAAAGCGCATACCCCCTGCGCGTTGAACGCTACGAGTTGATTCGAGGAAGTGGCGGTGACGGTCGCTACCGCGGAGGGCTGGGGATTCGCCGCGACATCACGATCATCGACCACACGGCGCGCGTATCGCTTCTCACTGATAGAAGACGGTCACGGCCCTATGGACTGAACGGCGGTGATTCGGGGCGTGCCGGAAAGAATATGCTGATCCGCGATGGCGTAGAAACACCGCTTCCGGAGAAGGGAACCGTCACGGTGTGCGCTGGGGAGACAGTGAGCCTGCAGACTCCGGGCGGAGGAGGATACGGAAGTGCGGCAAAACGCGATGAACAAGCCATCAAGCGCGATCGTCGCGAAGAGAGAATATGATAATAACACACTTCCTAGTTAAGAAAGGATCTTGATGTCGCACCGACACGGGCCACTGGAAAAGGATCTACATCTTTTTTTTGCAGTCTGGAACGAAATGCTGAGCAGGTGTACCATTTCGCGACGCATCTGTTCGCGGAGCACAAACTAATACTGATGAGGAGAAGATGACAACCTATCGCATCGATAACCACCCCATTCTTCCAATTTCCAAGAAAGAGAAGGTAACGTTCTTCTGGCAGGGACAGGAATTGACGGCAAATAGAGGCGAGATGCTCGCCTCGGCCCTGTTTGCCAATGGAATTCGCATCTTCGGCCATCATCCGAAGGATGGGGCGCCGCAGGGGATCTTCTGCGCCAACGGGCAGTGCTCCCAGTGCCTGGTGATCGCCAACGATCTTCCGGTGAAGTCATGCATGACCGAGGTTCTCCCCGGGATGCGCATCGACCCGATCGATGAGCTGCCACGCCTGCCGCAGATTGATAGCATCCCCGCGATGCACGCGATTGAGACAGTCAAAGTAACAGTCCTGATCCTCGGCGGTGGCCCAGCTGGGATGTCAGCAGCAGCAGAGCTTGGAAGGCGCGGGGTAGATGTGTTGTTGATCGATGACAAGGATCGGCTCGGCGGGAAGCTCGTCCTGCAGACGCATCGTTTCTTCGGCTCGATTGAGGCCGCGCACGCCGGCACACGCGGGATCGATATCGCATCGCTCTTATCAGATGAGATTACGGCGCTTCCTTCGGTGAAGATCTGGGCGAATAGCACGGCCCTGGCGGTGTTCAGCGACAAAAAAGTGGGCGTGCTGCGCGGCGGTGACAAGTATGTACTCATCGATCCGCAGGTTCTCCTCGTCGCCACGGGTGCGCGGGAAAAGTCGCTTGCCTTCAAGGGAAATACGCTTCCTGGGGTGTACGGGGCTGGTGCCTTCCAGACGCTCGTTAATCGCGACCACGTGCGCGCCGCCGAGCGTCTATTCATCGTCGGTGGAGGAAACGTCGGACTGATCGCCGGGTATCACGCGTTGCAGGCGGGGATCGAGGTCGTCGGCCTCGTTGAAGCGCTCTCCGAGTGTGGCGGGTACAAGGTGCACAAGGATAAGCTCGCCCGCCTCGGTGTCCCCATCTACACCTCGCACACCGTCGTCTCCGCCAACGGCGCGGACCAAGTGGAATCGGTGACGATCGCTGGGATCGATGAGAAGTTCCGCCCCATCTCGGGATCGGAGAAGTCATTCTCCTGTGACACGATTCTCATTGCGGTCGGTCTCGATCCGGTGAACGAGTTCACCATTAAGGCGCGTGAGTACGGGATGAACGTGTTCGACGCCGGCGACGCAGAGGAGATCGCCGAGGCATCGGCAGCGATCTTCTCTGGCAGGATCAAGGGCCGGATGATCGCCCGCGATCTTAGTGTGACGGACGAAGAGATCCCAAACGATTGGTCGCACACGGCGGAGATTCTCAAGTCAAAGCCAGGAAAGATCGGCGAAGAGAACATCCCCCCGTGGGAAGAAGGCGTCTTCCCCATCCTCCACTGTGCGCAGGAGATACCGTGCAGCCCGTGCAGCGCCGTCTGCCCCAAAGGTTTGATTTCGATCGATAAGAGCGATATTCGTAAGCGCCCACAGTTCATCGACGACCCGTACCAGTGCCTGGGATGCGAGCAGTGCGTCGCCATCTGCCCGGGGCTGGCGATCACGCTCGTCGACTATCGTAGCAACAAAGGCATGCCCACGGTGACGATCGCCTACGAATTCCCCCCGGATGGTCTTAAGACCGGCCAGAAAGTGACGGTTACCGATTCCGTTGGTGTAGTCCTCGGCGATGTG
>CAZRQM010000048.1:5579-8152 GCA_964602385.1 uncultured Thermotogae bacterium
GACATGAACGAGATCAAGGCGGTCACCCGTGCAGGGATGGGAGCGTGCGGAGGAAGGACGTGTACCACTCTGATTAAGCGCCTCTTCCGCGAGGAGGGGGTGTCGCCATTTGAGGTGGAGGAGAACGTGAAGCGGCCGCTCTTCGTCGAGGTCCCGCTTGGTGTATTCGCCGGCACGGCTTTGCCTGATACGGTTTCTAATGGGCAAGAGGAGGCACGAGATGAATAGCTACGATGTGATCATCATTGGCGCTGGTAGCGTCGGCGTCCCCACGGCGATGGCCATGGCGAAGAGTGGGGTGAAGGTCCTTGTCGTCGATCGCTTCGCCAGCGCGGGGCAAGGGTCGAACAAGGCAGCGATCGGCGGGATTCGCGCCACCCATTCCGACCCGGCTAAGATTCGCCTTTGCCTGCGTACCCTGGAGGTTGTCTCAACATGGGAAGACACGTACGGACAAAACCTTGAATGGACAGAGGGCGGATACAGTTTCGTCGCCTACCGCGAGCAGGAAGAAAGAACGTTCAAGGACCTCCTCAAGGCGCAACACAAATACGGACTGAACATCGATTGGTACGACAAGAACGACTTCCTGCAGATCGTCCCCTCGGTGAACCCAGAAGGCCTCATTGGAGGGACGTTCTCGCCCCATGACGGGCACTGCTCCACTCTTCTGTTCGGCCATGCGCTCTACGAACAGGCAGTACATGCCGGGGCGCAGTTTCACTTCAACGAGCAGGTGAGCACGATTGACGTTCATGGGGGCCGAGTACGTGGGGTGAAGACCGATCGCGGCGAGTACGCGGCACCAATCGTGCTGAACGCCGCTGGCCCCTGGGCGAGTGACATCGGAAAGCTCGTCGGCCTCGATCACCCTGTGAACCCAGATTCGCACGAGGGGGGGATCACCGAGCCGGTCGCTCACTTCCTGAACCCGATGGTCGTTGATGTCCGCCCCGCCCCCGGTTCGGCTAACTACTACTTCTACCAACTCGCCACCGGTCAGGTCGTCTTCTGCATCACCCCCAGCCCGTCGATTTGGGGCTTCGATCGACGCGAGACGAGCGAGTTCCTTCCGATGGTCGCCCGCCGCATGGTCAACCTGATGCCGCTCCTATCTAACATTCGCGTGCGCCGCACCTGGCGCGGCCTCTACCCGATGACCCCCGATGGATCGCCGCTCGTCGGTCAATCAGAGGAGATCGAAGGCTATGTAATGGCGATCGGAATGTGTGGCCAGGGATTCATGCTCGGGGTGGGTGTGGGAGAGCTACTGGCACGCATGCTCACAGACAAGCTGACGCCAGACGACGAAGAGACGCTGCAGATCCTCTCCCCATACCGAGAGTTTCAGGGCCAGGAAGCGTTGAAGTAGACCGTCTTTCATGAGAGAGTGGCCGCTTGGTGTATCGGCTCAACGGGGTATTCGTTGAGACAACTGACCCGTCAGTACGAGGATCCATGTTCAGTTCATGCCGTCCATTCGTCTCTCATGCAGTTGAACAAGAACGGTGCCATGTGATCTATTGCGCGAAGGAACCGCGCAAGAAGTGATATCACGCATCGATCAGAAGAGTGGTAAACATCGCTTTGCGGTGTAGAATGAGAAGCCATGAACCACAGTGAGATCGTAAGCTTCATCTGGGGCGTCGCGGATCTGATCCGCGATGTCTTCAAGCGGGGCAAGTACCAGGACATCATCCTCCCGCTCACCGTTCTGCGGCGGCTCGACTGCGTCCTCGCTCCGACGAAAGAAAAGGTCCTGCAAGTCAACGCGGAGTACAAGGACAAGCTAGTGGATCTCGAAAAGCTTCTGCGCAAGGCGTCAGGTTTTGCCTTCTACGACACCTCTCGGTACGACTTCGAGAAGCTCCTCGCCGATGCACCGAACGTCGCGGCCAACCTGCGCAACTACATCAGTGGGTTCAGCCCGAACATGCGCGAGGTGGTGGAGAAGTTCGACTTCGATAACACGATTAGCAAGCTCGATGAGGCGGGGCTATTGTTCAAGGTCCTCGAACGGTTCAAGAACATCGATCTTCACCCGGATGTCGTAGACAATGCGACGATGGGGACGATCTTCGAGGAGCTGATCCGCAAGTTCAACGAGGCGTTAAACGAGAACCCCGGGGAGCACTTCACTCCCCGCGATGTCGTGCATCTCATGGCCGACCTTCTTCTTTCCGGAGATGAGGCCCAACTTCGCATCAAGGGAGCAGCACGTTCCGTGTGCGACCCATGCTGCGGAACCGGCGGGATGCTGACAATCACCAAGGGGCACATCGTCCAGGGGATGCACGACGGAGAGACCCTAGTCAAGCCACCGATCAATCCGGAAGCGCAGATCTTCCTGTTCGGACAGGAGGTTAATCCTGAGACGTTCGCCGTGTGCAAGTCGGACCTGTACATGAAATCGGTCGATGGACACGATGCCAAATACATCCTGTACGGCAGCACGCTGTCCAGTGATCGCCATGCCGATCGGACCTTCGACTACCTGATCGCCAATCCTCCCTACGGTAAGGATTGGAAGATGGATGAGGATGCGGTGAAGAGTGAGCACGAGCGCGGAAGTG
>CAZRQM010000049.1:0-2596 GCA_964602385.1 uncultured Thermotogae bacterium
AAGAACTTCGCCATGAACAACGCCGAGCGCTTCACCCTGGCCACGATCAACGAGATCTATCTGTTAACCCGCGTGCTGCGTCCGTTTATCTTCGTCTTCCGCGGTATCGCCTCCCTGATTATGCACATGTTCGGGGAGGACCTCGCACAAGAAGAGCCCCTTGCCGTGAGCGATGAACAGATCGAAACATTGATCGACGCCAGCGAGGAGAGCGGTCTTATCGATGCCCAGGGCGGTGAGATGATCCGCCGCATCCTCGATTTCGATGAGATAACCGCTGAGCAGGTGATGATCCCACGCATGGATGTGCAAGCGATCGAGGTACGCACGTCGCCGCGCCGGGCACGGGAAATCGTGGCCGAAGGCGGACACTCCCGCTTCCCTGTGTACGACAAGCTCCCAGACAACGTGGTGGGAACGCTGTACGCCAAGGACCTCCTCGCGGAGGTGGACAACCCACAGACGAGCCTGCACAGCCTCCTTCGCCCGATCTACTACGCGCCAACGACGAAGCCAATCAACATCCTGTTGCGCGAGTTTCAGCGCGAACGCGTACACATGGCGGCCGTGATCGACGAATTCGGAGGAATGGCGGGAATCGTCACCCTGGAGGATATCATCGAGGAGATCGTCGGCGAGATTGAGGACGAGTACGACAGCCCGGCGATACTTATCAAGCGCGTCTCCCCGGATGAGGCACTGGTGAGCGGAGAGGTATCCGTACACGATCTGAATCGCACCATGGATATCGATCTGCCAGAGAGCGAAGGAGTGACCGTGACCGGCCTTCTCCTGCACCGCCTCGAGGCAATGCCCAATGTGGGGGATGAGGTACGCGTGGGGCCGGTCTTGCTCACTGTGAAGGAAACCACCGACCGCGAGATGACAGCCGTGAGTATCTTGGTGGATCGCGACCTGGAAGCGGAAGAAGAATGAAAGGGGACTGTCCCCTTTTAATCGGGAGGATGAAGATGAAGAAGGGGTTGCGCGTTGTCAGTGCGTTTATGGGCTTTGCGATTCTCCTTGCTGGCCTCGCCGTCGGTGGGGTGGGAGCAAGCTATGATCTGTCGGTGGAGATCGATATTGAAGAACAGACGATCCAAGGGTATGAGGATGTCACGTGTACACCAGAGGGAACTCATCTCTACTTCCTGCTGCTAGGAAACCTCAATCGCGAGCAGAACCCATACGGGAGTGAACGGACTACCGACGCTATCTGTCCGTTCGGGTTTGATCCGTCATCGACGACGATCGATGGTGTGGAGACGGTCCAGAGTGGGAGTTCAGACGCGGTCTCCTTCCGCCTCCTCTCCATTCCTCCCGCCTGGCAGACCTACTCACTTGACGAAACCGTTCTTGCCGTCGATCTTGCGGGGAATGATCCCGTGACGCTACGGGTGCACTTCACGACACACGTCCCCCGCATGATTTCTGGCGATCAAGGGATCGATCGTGGCATACTCACCTGGCGCTTCGGATGGAACCCAATCCTCCTTCCGCCCGACCAGGCATGGAAAGAGGATAACGGAACGCTTCTCCCTCCGACAGACGAGTTCCCGCTCGAGATTCCGGCGGCCAACTACTTGGCGCGGATAACGGTCCCCGCGGACGTCACGCTTGCGTGTGGGGCCGATCACTGTGAAGCCCTAGACGCATCTAGCGAAGAAGGATCAGAGGATGTCACCTATCAAGTGACAAACGACTCCCCGGCACGGACGATGGCCATCGCCGCGTCGAAAGACTATCACCGCTTTGCCCTCGACGAGTTTGATGTCCCGATCGAGGTCTATTACCTTCCCGGCCATGACGAGACGGCGCGTCTGTTCGCTACCTACGCCAACGATATCTTAAAGGACTACGAGAAGAGCTACGGTCCGTATCCACGAGCGCAACTGACGATTGTCGAGAACCCAAACCAGAATGGCCTATCGATGGCCGCCGACGGGATCGTCTGGCTATCCGATCTCTTCTTCTCGCACCGGAATGTTACCGTGCCCGGGATTCTCAACCGGTTGAGCGAGTTCGTCCTCGCACACGAGATCGCGCACCAGTGGTGGGGAATCGGCGTGGGAGTGGATCTGAACGCGGAGAACTGGCTCTCCGAGGGGATGGCACAGTACCTGTCGATCACCTACTTCGAGGAGAAATACGGAGAGTTTGGGCCGAACTTGTTCGACACGGAGGGGAAAGGCCTGCTGGAGAGCTTCGCTTACTCGCAGTTTGGATTCATGAACCTGCGCGAGCATCAGGTCGAGTTACCCTACATTGAGCAGGTCGAGAATGGTTTCGATGAGGCGATCATAAAGCCCCAGACCGATGTGCGGTACGACAACGCCACCGCCGTTCGCCTCTACGACAAGGGGTACCTCGTCGCTCGGGCGATCGCCTCGGCGATCGGGAGGGACAAGTTCCAACAGGGGTTACACGATGCCGCGGGGCAGTACATGCACGAGCAGATCACTCTTGCCGATTATCAGAAGATCATGGAACAGGTATCGGGAGAGTCGCTCTCGACACTGTTCGACGCTTGGCTGCGCGATGAGACGACCGTCGATTACAGCGCCAAGATCCTCTCCCGCACGCGCGATGGGGAGAG
>CAZRQM010000049.1:2696-6669 GCA_964602385.1 uncultured Thermotogae bacterium
ATCACAAGCACGAACGCCTTCCCGCTCGACGCATACATCCTCCACCCCGATCCCACATCCAAGGGGATAACGCTGACCTACCTCGATCGCATCCGGCTGACACTCGCGGAAGGCAAGCTCAGTGCTGACATTTACCAGGGGCGATCGGACCACATCTTCCTCAGCGCAACGCTCAGCGGCTCCGACCTTGGCGGCACGGTCGGCTACGCTCATACGATCTTCTCGCCCATTCCCACCGGCTCGGCGGCAATGTACCTCGCCCCGACCGAGGTGATCAGCATCTCCGGAAACCGCGTCATCTCCAAGCAGGGACCGGTGCAGTATCTCCACCTCGGTTTCGGAGTGTTGCCAACGATGAACTACAGCCACCAAATGCAGGTGGGGATAGACCTCACAGCGTATGGAGCAGGACGGATCGCGCTCGCGGTAGCTGATGAGGTGCGCATCTTCCCGCGCATCTACCTGCAGGGGACAGCGATCATGGGAACGGGATTCGGCGCGCTGCCCGACCCGCTCCTGTTCGATCTGCCCGAGCTTGTGAGCTTTGGGAAGATGTCGGAGGGGAAGTGGGTCCCGAGCCACGCTTACGGCACGCACAAGCTCTACGGCCGCTTGGCGATAGAGCTTCCAAACGAAGGGGCCACACCCTACAACCTGGCGAACGTGATAATGATCGATCGCGCACGCAGCCGCGTGTTCATCGCCGCGGGAACCAGTTGGACAAGCCTTGACGAATTCGGTAAAACTAGCCCCTATGTGGAAGCCGGAGTGGAAGAGGCGCTCGATCTCTCCGCGCTCGGTGGACTCCTCCCATTCAGAGCAATCGTTGGCTACGCAGTGCCAATTCTGGGAAATGGGACGAGCGTCTTCTATTTCGGATTCTCGCTGTAGCAGGTTGATGCAAGCTATCAGCAGTCAGCTTTCAGCAGTCAGCTACAAGCATGCTGGCTCGCGGCCTGCAAGATGAGCCGTGGACTACTAGCCGCGGGCTGTAAGCTGATAGCTGTAAGCTGATAGCTGACGGCTGTGGGCTGATGGCTAATTGTTGAGTGCTGAAAGCTAAATGAGGTGAATTGATGAAGGTTCCATGCCGCTGGCTCGCTGAGTATGTCGATATCGAAGTCACGGAAGACGGGATAAACCGCCTCGCCGAGCGCCTGACGCTTGCCGGCCTCGAGGTAGAGGAAATCACTTGTATTCCCGGCGTGACCGGAGCGTTCGTCGGGCGTGTACTGAGTAGCGGACCCCACCCGAACTCCGATCACCTCTCTCTCTGCCACCTGGACATCGGGCACGATGAAGTTGATGTCATCTGTGGTGCGAGCAACGTGGTCGAGGGGCGTCTCGTCCCGGTGATCACCGTCGGCGGCGAGCTCCCCGGTGGATTCAAGATCGCCGAGCGCAAGCTGCGCGGCGTGACCTCGCACGGGATGATCTGCTCCAAGGCCGAGCTTGGGCTAGAGGCAAAATCCGAGGGAATCTGGAACTTCGACGACTCGCTCGACCTGCCGCTGGGAACCAACATCAACGAGCTGCTGGAATTCGACGACTACGTCCTTCAGATCAAGGTAACGTCTAACCGACCTGATTGCATGGGGATCTATGGGATTGCCCGCGAGGTGGCGGCAATCACGGGGAAGGAACTCCGCCCGCTCGATCTATCGGTTCGCGAGTGTGGCCCATCGATCGAGGAGGAAGGATTCTCCGTCGCCGTGGAGGACGAGAAGGACACTCCGCGCTACACCGGCCGCTTGATGAGCGGAATACGTGTCGCCGCATCGCCCCTGCGCCTGCAGCACCGCTTGCTCAAGGCAGGGATGCGTCCACTGGCTAATGTGATCGACATTACAAACTACGTGATGCTCGAACTGGGGCAACCGCTGCATCCGTTCGACGCGGACCGCATCGGGAAGACAATCACCGTCCGCCGCGCGCGCGGCGGTGACAAGTTTCGCACCTTGGATGACGTCGAGCGTGTCCTCACCGAAGAGGTCTTGATGATCACCGACGAGAAGGGCGGGCTGGCCGTGGCCGGAGTAATGGGCGGCGAGAGAAGCGAGATCCGAGCGGACACGACGCGCGTCCTCCTGGAATCGGCCTCGTTTGAGGCAAGCACGATCCGTCGTTCGTCGCGCACCCTCGGACTGCGCAGCGAAGCCTCACAGAGGTTCGAGCGCCGCGTCGATCCGCAAGGGGTCATCGATGCCGCAAATCGCACAGCGCATCTGCTGCAGGAGCTGTTCGGTTGTCGAGTACACACGGGAGTCGTCGACTCCGCTCCGGGAACACAGCCGGAGAGGACACTCCATCTACGGACCGAGCGCGTCAGATCACTCCTTGGGATCGATATCGATCGCGAGGAGATAGCGCGCCTGCTGGGGCAACTGAAGATTCATACTGAAGCGCAGGGCGAAGATCTTCTTGCGACCATCCCCAGTTTTCGCGGCGACCTTGTGCGCGAGGTCGACCTGATCGAAGAGGTTGGCCGCATGTACGGTTACGACCGCTTCCCATCCATCCCCCCGCGCGGACTCCTCAAGCTGGGAAAGAAGGATCCAGTCGAGCTGTACAACGATCGCGTGCGTGACATCCTCACCGGTCTGGGGATGAATGAAGTGGTCACCGACGGCTTCGACAAGATTGCCTGGCGCGAGACACTGGCCCTGGCGGGTGATGACCTGGTGAGTGTGCGTAACCCGATGATCGCCGCTCAGAAATCGCTGCGCACGAGCCTCCTGCCGGGGCTCCTCTCCGTGGTGGAGGCAAACCTGAACCAGCGAGTTGATGGAGGGATGATCTTTGAGGTGGGCCGCGTCTTCTCCGCCGCACGCGGGGAGACCGAATCACTCGGCGGCGTCCTCTTCGGCCGCACGAACCTCCCCTTGCATGGTAAGGAAGAGGTCGATCTGTTGGCGGCGAAGGGGATCATCACCGATCTATTGAGCGCTCTTGATGTCCCAATGAGAATCGCTCCAGCGGAGATACCATCCCTCCATCCAGGGCGGGCGGGAGAGATCGGCGCGGGCAAGGAGAGAATCGGCCTGTTCGGAGAGCTAGCGCCGCGGATCACGGATTCCCTCCCTGGCCAGCCGCGCGTGATCCTGTTTGAGATTGATCTCGATAAGGCCCGTCAATATGCGCGAGAGCAGGTGGCGTTCACGCCACTTCCCCGCTTCCCGATGAGCAAGCGCGATCTTTCGCTTCTCGCGCCGAACGACCTTCCCGAGGGGATGATCAGGGAGACCATTCGCTCGGAGAAGATGGTCGAGCAGATTCTCCTGTACGACCTCTACCAGGGAGAGCAGGTGGGATCTGGCCAGCGGAGCCTGACCTACGAGGTCTCGCTGCGCGCAAGCGATCGCACCCTCACCGACGAAGAGGTCACAAAGGCGATCGCTCGCGTGGAGAAGAAACTGGCGAAGATCGGCGTCAGCTTTCGATCATAGGGCAATGGCATGAATAAGACGATCATCGCGCGCACTGCCGCTGAGATGGAGGAGATCGGAGCGGATCTCGCGCCGATCCTCACCGATGGCATGGTTATCTCGCTCATCGGTCCGCTTGGCTCGGGAAAGACAACCCTCGTCAAGGGCCTCGCGCGCGGCCTCTTGGTCACCGATATCGTTGTCTCCCCCAGCTACCTCTTGGCGCGCGAGTACCAGGGAAGGATGGCGCTCCATCACATCGATGCGTACAGGGTGTCGACTTTGAACGAGCTTGCGGAAGTGGGGCTCGATGAGCTCCTCCCGCCAACGGCAGGTGTCACGGTAGTAGAGTGGCCATCGCGGGTGGAAGGGATCGTCGATCTGAGCGACATCATCGTCAGGATTGAGCTACTCGATAACCAGGCGCGTCAAGTGCAGATCTCAGGCAATTGAGCGCCGTCCCGTGCCTTTGCTTCCGTGGATGCCTCCTCAAGCTTGTGCACGCAAGCAGCTATCAGCCGTCAGCTTTCAGGATGTATTCGGCTCTT
>CAZRQM010000049.1:6769-8022 GCA_964602385.1 uncultured Thermotogae bacterium
AGATTTGGGTTCTTGTCCTCTCAAGTTCCTCTGCCTTCTTTGCGTCCTGTCTGTCAAAGCTCGACAACAGACAGACCTTTGCACCTGCCTGCTTCCCAAGGATAGGCAGGCCTTCGCGCGAGAAATGCTCTTTCGTTCCGAGTTCCGAGCTCCGCGTTCCGAGCTCCTCGTTAGCCGTTCCGCCCTCAGTCTTCAGCGTCAATCCAGACGCCGTCGATCTTCGCGCCGCATTCCGGGCAGCAACCCTCGTAGACTAAGTTTTCTCGTACAAAGTAGCCGCGGCGCCTGATCAATACCTTGCCGCACTCCGGGCAGCGAGTGTCTTCACCCAGACCGAGGACGTTTCCCACATACACGTAGCGCAGACCCACCTCACGTCCGATCCGCTCGGCCTCGGACAGCTTCTCCAGCGTAGTCGGGGCAACATCGCTCATACAATAGGCGGGGAAGAAGCGGCTGATATGCCAGGGAATGAGCGGTGATATTCCGTAGATCGCCTCGGCGGTCCAGCGGAGTTCGTCGGGGCTGTCGTTCAACCCGGGGATAAGGAGCGTGGTAACCTCAGTCCACACCCCAGCGCGAGAGAAACGCTCGATCGACTTGAGGACAGGCCTCAAGTCCCCCCCCACGACATCACGGTAGAAGTCGTTTGATATCCCCTTCAGGTCTATGTTGATCCCGTCGAGATAGGGGATGATCATGTCGGCCGCCTCGGGAGTCATGTATCCGTTGGAGACGAAGATATTGCGCAGTCCCTCCTCATGTGCCAACCGAGCTGTATCCAACGCATACTCAAAGAAGATCGTCGGTTCGGTGTAGGTGTAGGCAATCGTCTCGCATCCGCTCTCCCTTGCCGCGGCGACGATCTCCTCCGGAGAGACATCCTCGCCGAGAATGCGGCCGTCCTGTTCGCGTGGATACTGAGAGATGCTGTAATTCTGGCAGAAAGCGCAGGTGAAGTTGCAACCAACTGTGGCAATCGAGTAGGCGCGTGTCCCCGGCAGGAAATGGAAGAGAGGCTTCTTCTCGATCGGATCTACGCTGCGTGATACGACGCATCCATAGACGGCAGTGTACAGAACGCCATCGCGATTGATTCGCACGTTGCACAGGCCCCGCTTGCCGGGAGCAAGGACGCAGCGGTGAGCGCACAGGTTACAGCGCACCCGTCCATCACCAATCTTGTCATACAGCAGCGCCTCGTGCATCACAGATCACCGCTACATGCTAGCACAGTTTGACGCGATCGGCAA
>CAZRQM010000050.1:0-1310 GCA_964602385.1 uncultured Thermotogae bacterium
TTTCGCACCACTGCGCGAACTCGCGATCGGGGCCGGGGTGCTTCACCATGTAGCGGATCTCATCGGCTGTCGGCTGATCCCATCCGTAGTGGTGGTACCCGGTATGGATGATCAGGATGTCGCCTTCCTTAACCTCGACTCGATCCTCGATCATCTCCGATGTATAGATGTCATAGTCACCGACGGCGTCCGAGAGATCGACGATCACTCCCTCGTGAGCGAGGAAGTCGAAGTCGAGCGACGCGATGTCCTTACCCGGCGTGTAGAAGTGGATCTCACCATCGAGGTGCGTCCCCACGTGGTTGGAGTGGGTGACGAGCTGGCCGTTCGCGCCATTGGGCGCCAAACGTTTGAAGTACTTCACCTGCAGCGGCTCGTAAGTTGGCCACGGTGGTGTGGCAATTCCCAAAGGTATCGTTAAATCGACTATCTTCATTGCTCCTCCTTGTGTGCGAACGTTGGGGACAAGCCCCGACGTTGCGATTCTCTCGTAGCGTCGTACCTTGTGTGCGACGTTATCCTTTAGTAAGTCCGATCTTCTTGGCCAGCGCTCGTGCCGCGTCGCGGAAGCAGGAGATCGGCGGGGTGACGAGGCCGGCTCCGACCATCCCGATCCCCGGTTCCTTGTGCGCGATTCCCGTGTTGATCGCCGGGACGATCCCCATATCGACTACCTTCAGGACATCGATCCCGGTTGGTGTTCCGCGGAAACCGAGCACGGGGATCTGATAGGCGTTGTTCTCCGCCATGGTGATCTCGTACATCTTCTGCGTGAACTCGATCGCCCGCTGCGGCGTTCCGCCGACGAACTGTACGATCGCTGGGGCGGCGGCCATGGCGAATCCTCCGTACCCGGTCGTCTCGGTGATCGATGAGTCGCCGATGTCTGGAGCGGCGTCCTCGGCCGAGAACCCGGGCAGATACAGGCCATCGACCATCGGCGCGGGCGCGGTGAACCACTGATCTCCCGTGCCCGAGACACGGATGCCAAACTCGGTTCCGTTTCTGGCCATCACCGTGACGAGCGAACTGCCCTCGATGTTCGCCGCGGCGTCGAGAGATGCCTTCCCCGTGGGCATGGTCAGGTTTAGGAAGAAGTGGTCGTTCCCGTTGAGAAACTCCAACACCTTGGCGATCTCCTCGCGCGGCCGGTCGAGACGTACGAGGAACGGTGCGATCTCGCGGATGAAGAGAGACGTCCCCGCGCGGTTGCGGTTGTGCCCCTCATCACCCATCTGCAGCGCCTGCGTGATTAGACTCTTCATGTTTATGGAGCCATGGGCTTCAATCGTCTCAGTCAGGATCGGTGC
>CAZRQM010000050.1:1410-2554 GCA_964602385.1 uncultured Thermotogae bacterium
ATCTTCCCCCTTCCCGCGAGATGCGAGCGAGTATCTTTAGCGCCAGTCGCGCGGCCGCATCGTTTGACTCCATGACGATCGCTCCCACTGATTCAAGCGTCGCCCGTTGCCGCGAGTATCCCTGCGGATCGGCGTCCGTGCCGGTGATCGATGCCACGACCGACAGGTACTCGCCTCTACCTGCGAACGCCTTCTTGGCACGTGTAATTGCCGTTGCTAGCCCCGCCGCCGGGTCGGGGTGAGCCCCGTACCCTAGGACGAGGTCGAGAACAAGAACGGCGACGCTCTTGTCCTCCGCCAGGGCGTACACGTACTCATCGCGAAGCGACGGCTCGATCATCGGGTGCGGCCTCCCCTGCGTGAAGATGTCATCACCAAGGTCGAGAAGAACGTGCCCATCGACGCGTTCATCGCCAGCTATCTTCAATTCCTTGTCCAGGGCGACATTCGAGTAGACGCTCTCTCGACCGGCATTCAGAAGATGCCACGCCTCTTGGGCCAGCGTACCACCGCCGAACAGGCCAACGAGCCGATGCTGCTGCGGGCTCATCCTTGCCAATTCAGAAGCCGCTATCTGTTCGATCTTCGCTTCGGTATCTGTGCCATTCTTGGTGATCTTCACGCCCGCTTTTTCGCAGGCGATTCGAGCTGCCGCAGCGAGCGACAGGGCGAAGGTCACGTTCCCACGCGCTTGCCCATCTTCATCGCCGATGAACTGGACGACCACAGGCTTTCCCACCTTTTCCAGCCTATCGATTACCTTGTGCGCAACGGACTGTGCCGGTGCCTTGGAGACGACGACGATCACCGAGGTATTAGGATCGGCGGCGAGTGAATCGATCCCGAACAGGGCCATCATCCCGCCAACCTCCTCGTGCAGGTCGTGACCGCCTGTTCCGATCGCCTGCGAGATCCCTCCACCGTAACGATCGATCAGCGATGAGATCTCCTGGATCCCGGTTCCCGATGCACCGACGATCCCGATCGGTCCGCGGCGCACGGCGTTAGCGAACCCGAGCGGCGCACCGTTGATGATCGCCGTTCCGCAGTCCGGGCCCATCATCAACAGACCCTTCTGCACTGCCTCTTTCTTGAGCGCTATCTCATCCTCGATCGATACGTTGTCTGAAAAGAGCATTACGTG
>CAZRQM010000050.1:2654-7775 GCA_964602385.1 uncultured Thermotogae bacterium
CGGCGGTGGCGGAGACAACCCCGGGAAGGGCCTCAACCTCCTTGCTGATCAACATCAGAAACACGGAGTCGTAGTAGCGTTCCTTCTCGATGGTAATTCGTTTCATTAGTCATTCCTTTTGTGCTGAATTGCCCGGTAGATGCGCTCTGATGTGAGCGGAAGGGTGTTGAAGTCGATCCCCAGGGCATCATAGAGGGCGTTAGCGACGGCGGATGGCACGGAGATCATCGGATGCTCGGCGATTCCCCGCGCGCCGTAGGGCCCGTCGAGCTGCGGCGTCTCGATGAAGATCTGCTCCGTGTGCCGCGGGATGTCCTTGGCGGTGGGGATCTTGTGGTCGGTGAACGAGCCGTTCAACAGGTGGCCAGCATCATCGAATAAGAGCCCTTCAAACAGCGTTGACCCGAGACCCTGCATGACCCCGCCGATCACCTGTTCGCGCGCAAGCACGGGGTTGAGCACCTTCCCCGCATCGAGAGCGGTGACCATGTTCACGATCTCGATCTCACCGGTACGCGTGTCGACCTCGACCTCCGCCCCCTGCGCGCCGTAGGTCCAGAACTGGGCCGGGAGCCCCTGACCCGTCTCCAGATCCAGGTTTGTCAAGCCTTGAGCGATGTACCGGCCGCGGCCGATGATCGGTCCACCGACGCTATTCCCGTTCTCGAACGTATAGCCGAGGGCGAGCTTCTCGTAGGGGACGCGCTGCTCGGGGTGATTTTCCACGTACGCCTCGCCGCTTTCGCAGACGATGTGCTTGGGCGCGGCCCGCAGGGCGATCCCCGCGATTTCCTTGATCTGGCGGAGGGCATCGTGGGATGCGTCGATCACCGCGTTTCCCCCCATGAACGTGAACCTGCTTGCGACCGTCTGCCAGTCGTAGGGGGAAAAGGCGGTGTCGCACTCCCACGTCATGTGCACCCGCTCAATCTGCAGTTTCAGTTCGTCCGCCGCGATCTGGCGCAGTGCGGTGTACGTCCCCTGTCCCATGTCGACCCCGGAGATAAGGATGTCCACGGAGGCATCCTCGTTCAGCTTGATGATCGCCGAGCAGGAGGTGTAGGTGGGCATCGCCGGTGCCTTGTGCAACGCCGCGATCCCCTTTCCGCGCACCTTGTGTGGATCGGAAGGAGTGCTCTTCTTTCCCCAATCGAGCGACTGCGCGACCGCCTGCAGGCACTTATCGGGCCGACCGTGTCCGGGGGTGATCAGCTCCCCAGTGATCGTGCGATCTCCCGCGCGCAGGACGTTCTTCATGCGGAATTCGTACGGGTCCATCTTAAGCTTGTGGGCCGCGGTCTCGATCGCGCGCTCCACGCCCCACATCACCTCCAGGTGCCCGAAGCCGCGATAGGCGGTGCCGAAGACCTTGTTCGTGTACACGACGAACGAATCAATGTGGCAGTTGGGAACGTTGTACGGTCCGGCACCGGCATAGGCACCGGCGCGACCGACGTTGACTCCGTAGTCGGCGTAGGCGCCTGCGTCCCAGACGTACTTCACCTTCAGTGCGTTGATCTTCCCCGCCGACGTGACGCCGAGGGTGATGTCGGTGTGCAACCCTTGGCGTGAGGGGAGAGTACCGAATTCCTCCTCACGGGTGGCGACGATCTTCACCGGCCTCCCTCCCGCCGCCTTGGACAGACAGTAGGCGAGGGGTTCGAGATGGATCCCCGCCTTGCCGCCGAACCCACCCCCGATGTAGGGCACGTGTACGCGCACGTTGGCGTGCGGCAGGCTGAAGCTGAGGCAGAGGAGGTTGCGCACCGTGTACGGCGACTGCGCGGAGGTGTAGATCTCCAGGTGATCGTCTGGAAGGGCGTGGGCGATCACCGCGTGCGTCTCCAGCGGAACGTGCGGCGCGGGCGGGTTGTAGAAGTGCTCCTGCACCACGACATCCGATGAAGAAAGCCCCGCTTCGACGTCCCCTCTTCGGATCTTCTGCTGGTGGGCGATGTTCGTGTGCGGCTTGGGGGCGAAGACCCCCTTCATGTAGGAATAGGTATGAAGATCGGGGTGCACAAGCGGGGCGTCAGGTTTCATCGCCTCTCGCGGATCGAGGACCGGATCCTGGATCTCGTACTCGATCTTCACGAGATCGCAGGCAGCACGGGCGATCTCCAGTGTGTCGGCGGCTATCGCGACGACGGGCTCACCCTGGTAGCGGACGCGATCGCGGGCGAGGATCGACTTGTCCTGGACGTACAGCCCGAGCCTGTAGGAGAGGTCGTCTCCCGTGAGGACTGCGCGTACGCCTCGCAGCGATCTCGCAGCGGTGGTGTCGATGCTCACGATGCGCGCCGCGGCGTGCGGTGATTTCACCGTTGCCGCATGAAGCATCCCCGGGAGGGACATGTCGTGCACGAACATGGCCGTCCCCGTCACCTTGGGAATGGCATCCTCGCGCGGGACCGACTGTCCGACGTATCTACTAGCGCTCATTTTTTCCCCCTCTCCGCTGCGAGACAGACCGCGGCAATGATCGATTCGTACCCGGTGCAGCGACACAGGTTCCCCGCGATCGCCTCTTTGATCTCATCATCACTCGGGTGAGGATTGCGTTCGAGGAGGGCACGGGCGGACATCACCATCCCAGGCGTGCAGAACCCGCACTGGATCGCTCCGGCGTCGATGAACGCCTGCTGCAACGCCGAAAGCTGGCCATCCGTTGCCTCTCCCTCTATCGTGCGCACATCTTTCCCGTCGGTCTCCACGGCGAGAACGAGGCATGCTGTCACGGGTCGACCGTCGAGGAGGACGGTGCACGCGCCGCACTCCCCCGCGCCACATCCCTCCTTCGGGCCGGTGAGGTACAGCTTCTCGCGCAGGAGCTCGAGAAGGGTCATCCCGGCGGGGACGCTTACCATCTCTCGCGTACGGTTCACGGTGAGTGTGATCTCGTGGAGCTTCATCGAGCACCTCCTTCTGAACCGAGGAGCGCTGAAAGGAGGTCTTCTAGCAAGACCGGGACGAGCCCGCGCCGGTATTCCGCCGACGCGCGGACATCGTCGATCGGGCTGATCGCGTCCTGGGCGATGGCGTTGACCCGCTTGACGAGTTCATCGACAGGCTCATCTGGTGACAGATCGATCTTCGGAAGGAGGATTGGTGTTACGGCGCAGCTTCCGATTGCTATCCGCAATAGACGAAGGTCGGGGTCGTAGTACCCGGCCATGTTGATGATCGCCAGATCGTGCCCCTTCACACGCTGCTTCTTGATAAACGCGCTGCTGGCATGCTCTCCCATAGGCGGAAGGGTGATGTCGGTAATCACCTCGCCTGTGCGAAGCGACGTCTTCTTCACCCCGACGAACAGCTCATTGATTGGGATTATTCTTGCTCCATCCTCCCCCACAACGTTCACGGAGGCGTCGAGTACGAGGAGGGCGGGGGCGGTGTCCGCGGCCGGGGAGGCGTTGGCGATGTTGCCGCCGAGCGTGGCGCGGTTCCTCACCTGATAGGAACCGACACTGCGCGCTGCCGCGGCGAGCGCCGTGAACCGATCGTTGATCACCTTGTTATCGGCAATGACGTTCAGGGTCACGCAGGCACCTATCCTGACGTCTGCAGCCTCGTCTGTGACGAGCTCGCTCATCTGGGCCACATCTTTGAAGTCAACGAGCAGGTCGGGAGATCTTCCGGTGTTGCGGATGCTGACGAGTAGGTCCGTCCCACCAGCCAGCGCAACAGCGCTACCACTGTGCGCGGCAAGGAGGCCGCACCCTTCTTCAACGGAACCAACGCGAACATAGTCGAATGTGCCGATCATCAGTTCTCCTTATCAGTGCGGAATACCAATTGCAGCCTGGCTATCGCGTCATCCGGCAGAAGACGAACGCTCGCTTGCATACGGAGAAGCGAGCCACTTTCTCTAGTTGCACTTCCTGATGATCATAGTGTCGCAAGGAAGCATCGTCAAGACGTTCTTCTGCGGTTATGACACGTATCAGAGTGGAAAGACGCGGAGAACAGCGAGGAGGAAGACGAGGCCGGTGATGAGAATTGCGGCGATCAATTCCTTGTTCATTGTAAGTACATTACGAGACCTGTCACGCAGGTAACTGATTTCAAACCAGATTCATTGAATAATATAAGGCAATCTGTGGACGAACTTCTGAGTACAGGAACCGGTGTGAGATGAACCTACAAGTAGGAAGGATACCGCTTATTCAAAACCCTTGGATCAAGGGGCTCCCACAACGAGGCGATTGGATCCTATACCGGCGGACAGGGGTAGCGCTTGTGCAATGGATAAAGGCAAAGCTGCGGGCGCTGTTGTGAAAAACCAGACAGCTTTTGTATACTTTGCGTTAGTGGCTTAAGGAGGTGTTGCGATGGCTAGGGAGAGGAACTACAAAGCACGGATACTGATCGATCCGAAGATCCACTTTGGGAAACCTTGCATAGCCGGTACCAGAATCCCCGTAGAGGATGTGCTCGAACTTATCCAGGAGGGCATCCCATTTGATGTGGTCGTGGAGAAGTATTATCCCGATCTTGAGATTGAGGATGTCAAGGCATGCGCCCAATATGCCACCGATCTGGTTCGCTCGGAAGAGATTCACGTGGCGACCCCTTAATGCGACTCCTAATCGATCAGGATGTTTACCAAGTGACAACAGCATGGCTGCGAGGCGAAGGACATGATGTGGTAACGGCTAGAGAACTTGGGATGCAACGGGGGCAGATGAGGCGCTATTGAGGAAAGCCAGAGAGCTGAACAGGCTATTTCTCACGAGGGACAAGGATTTCGGGGCCTTGGTCTTCCTTCAGAAAGAGCTCTCGACTGGCGTTATCTTCTTGCGTATGCTTCCATCTATGGTAGGAACAGTGCATCAGCAGTTAGAGCGCCTGCTTCAGGAGCACAGCGAGGGGGAGTTACGAGATTTCTTCTGCGTAGTGGAACCGCATCGATACAGAATTCGTCGCCTCGAATCGTGCTAAGAACTCTCTCCGGAGTTGACCTATCAGACAGTCCTTGGACCAAGGTCCTTCTACCCCAACGGGGCGATTGGGTGCTATACGGGCGGACGGGATTGGCCCTGGGCCAGTGGTCGAAGGAAAAGGTGGCGGCCATCATGCGATGCGGCAAGTGCAGTATGTCAGCAACGATGGATGACC
>CAZRQM010000051.1:0-7547 GCA_964602385.1 uncultured Thermotogae bacterium
CCGTGCAACGCGCGAGCGAGGCCGAGCTGGAGGCAGTGCAGGAGTCGGATCAGGCGTGGGCAAGGGAGTTGAATCAAGAGGATCTCTCACCTGAGGAATATCTCCATTTCCACGATGCATTCCATCTTCATATAGCTGAGCTCTCAGGCAACTCAAGGCTTGCCGACTTCATAGCTCGCCTGCTGCGCGATAGCGCTCGATTGCGCATGCGAGATCCACTGATGAGCGCTCAGGGATTGACCGAAGAGCAGGAAGATAGCAGGCGTATTGTACACGCGTTGGTCATTCGAGACTCAGCAGAGGCAAAACGGCTCATGCAGGAGCATATTGTGGAATCCAAAGAGCGCATCCTGCGCCAGATCATGCAACAGGGGGAGAAGGGAATCCGGGTCAAGTGATTTATCAGGGCCCGGCATTGGTCGACCAAGGAGGATAAGTGCAGGAACATAAGAGTGATGTACTAGTCATCGGCAGTGGTGGCGCAGGTATGCGTGCAGCAATCGAAGCCGCGAGGACAGCGTCGGTGACCGTGGTAAGCAAGGGGCCACTGGGGAGAAGCGGGGCCACCGTCCTCTCGGGGGCTGATATCATGGCCGATGGACGTAGCCTGCACAGGCTTGGCTATTCAGACAGGCCCGATGACAGCCCGGAGGCGTGGGCGCGGGACATCCTCGTTGAAGGTTTCAACCTAAACGACGAAAACCTTGTTGACATGTACACGCGCTATGCGGGGCCGCGGGTGGAGGAATTGCTGGGGTGGGGGATGAGCGTTCGCGGCACTGAGGAACGTGCCCTTATCACCACCGGGATGTCGATCTGTGCTGCGTTGCGTCGCGGTCTTGCCCAGGAAGCGAGTCACGCAGTCACTCGTGTGGAAGGAGTGACGGTTTTCGACCTCCTCGTCAACCATGGTCGTGTCGTCGGCGCACTTGGAATGGACTTCACAACCGGAGATTATGTCCTCTTCCGTGCAAAAGCCGTGATCCTGGCGACGGGCGGATGGCATCAAGCATACCGATTCAATGCCGGGGCCGATGAGCTGACTGGAGATGGCCAAGGGATGGCCTACCGAGCAGGAGCAGAGCTCATAGATATGGAAATGGTCACCTTTGCCCCCAATATCCTCCTCGCGCCCCCGGCCCATCGAGGAAGCCTCTGGTTCTATGTTCTTCCCGGCACGCTGTTGAATCGCCACGGAGATGCATTCATGAACTGGGAGGATCCCAAGGTGGCGAAGCTTGCTCTCACCAGTGAATGGAACAAACTCCTCTTCTCCAAGGCATCGATGCGCGAGGTTCGCGAAGGACGCGGGGGACCGCTTGGTGGCGTCTACTTCTCCATGAAGCATCTGCCGAAGAACCTCTTTGACGGCCTGGAGAAAGACTACCCGAGCTGGCGATTCCAAGGGGATGAGTTCTCAGGGTTGATGAGCAAGATGCGTGATGGATACGCAGCCGAGGTTGGCCCAGCCGCCGAATATTTTGAAGGCGGAATCCGCATTAACGAGCGCTGTGAAACATCGATTCCCGGTTTGTACGCGGCGGGAGAGTGTAGCGGCGGGCTGTTTGGAGCAAACCGCGTGGCTGCGGCAACAACAGAAATGGTCGTTGAAGGAAAGATCGCGGGAGACGAAGCGGCACGAGGAGCACTGGAGCTGGAGATCTTCCCCTTGGATGAGGCACAGCTTGGGGAGATTATCGACAAGCAAGAAGAATTGATCGCTCGAAAGAAAGGAGATGTCTCCGTCTTCGAATTGCGACGCCGCCTCCGCGACATCTCCTACGATA
Source organism: uncultured Thermotogae bacterium (assembly GCA_964602385.1). Lineage (GTDB taxonomy): Bacteria > Bipolaricaulota > Bipolaricaulia > UBA7950 > UBA9294 > M55B144. The sequence goes on from CAZRQM010000051.1 coordinate 1,788, forward strand.
AGATGGGAGTATTGCGCGATGGCGACACCCTCACCGCAGCGATCGCCGAACTGGAGGAGGTCGGACAAGCCGGCGAGGGGCTCTCGTTAACCACGAAACGGCGCGATCACAACCGCGAATGGATCGAGGCAATTGAGCTACGCAATATGGTGCAATGCGTTCGTCTCTCCGCTCTTGCCGCACTCGAACGCACAGAAAGTCGCGGGGTACATGTACGAGAGGATCATCCGTTTGTCGATAACCAAACTTGGCGCAGGCATCTTGTCGTGCAAAAGAACAAGGGTCATCCCGTACTTGTCTCTGCCCCCGTGGTATCGAAGACGGTTCTCCTCCTAGTACGCGTTCCTTATGAGGAATCGATTGTACGTGCGGCAGAGACCCTAGTTGGCCAACGGCAGGAGGAGACATGAGCGGAAAGGAAATCACCGTCAAGATTAGATCTTGTGGCGAGGATGGAACCACAAGCTATCGCCAGTACACGATCCCCATCGATGGAGAGACAAGTGTATTGAATGCCCTGGAGTATGTGCACGGACACGTCGACCCGACCGTCTCCTATCGGAGTTCATGTCGACGCGGAGTGTGCGGTGCTTGCCTGATGACGATCAATGCCGAGAAGCGCCTCGCTTGCGAGACGGTTGTTGTGGATGGGATGAAGATAGACCCACTTGCCGGAGGAGAATAAGGGACAATGAATAGTGAACAGGATTTGATCTCCCGTGCTGAAGCTGCTCATGAGATTGAGCTTGTCAGTCGTCGTCTTGGCCTCCTCCACCTGGCTTTCGCTCGGATGCTCGTAAGTGAGTTTGGAAATGAAGAGGGAAGAAGGCTCATCGTCAAGGCAGTGAAGGCGTACGGTGTGATGATTGGAAAGGAGGTCAAGGCGGCTGTATTGGACGAGGGACTCCCTCTTACCCCTGAGAACTACGGTGCAGGGAAAAGCCGAAGCCTTCCCGAGTTTGGAATGCATACAGGAAGTGAAGAGGTCGAAGTTGGCGGAGAAAAGCGATTCCGCGCCTACGGGTGTGCGATGGCGAAGGTGTGGAAGCAATACGGGGAGGAGGCGCTTGGCAGGCTTTACTGCTATGTCGATCCGGCCAAGTACATGGCCTATAACCCCGACTATAAGCTGGCTCACACCAAGGCCCTCCCCGATGGTGATCCCTGCTGCGAGTTCTGTCTCGAACAGACGACGGCCAAAGAACGAGAGGACTTTGCCTCTGACGATGCGAGCTGGTCATACATTGATCAATGCCGACGCAAGTATGATGAGATCTAGAATTATGTTGACATGTAAATATCTTACCTAATCATTGGCAATGGATGCCGCATCTCTCCATGGGGGCCTCTGGACACGCAGAGGTTTTGCCGACCGTGAGGCCCCCGTCAATGGAATGCGGAAAGGCTAGGAGGGTTGAGTGGAAACGATAAAGACCATCTGTCAGAGTTGCTACTTCTACTGCGGGCTCGATGTCACACGTGACGATGATGGGCATATTGTCCGCATCGAAGGGATGAAAGAACATCCAGTCAATCATGGGACGATCTGTCCAAAGGGGATCGCTTCACAACAGCTAGTGACGGATCCGCACCGGCTGACCCACCCACTACGTCGCGTTGGACCCCGGGGGAGCGGAGAGTGGGAAGAGATATCCTGGGATGAGGCGTTGGACACCCTCGCGGAACGGATAGAGAAAACGCGAGATGAATACGGGCCTGAAGCCCTCGCCTACCACCGTGGCCACGCTCCTGGTTGGGTAACGACCATGAACTACGTTACCCGATTCATGAACACGTTTGGCTCGCCGAACGTCCTCACCCACGCGCACCTCTGTTTCGCTCCGCGAGCGATTGCTCACGTTGCTACCTACGGCGCTGTCCCAGAGGCGGATTTTGACCGCGCGAAGTGCATCCTCCTGTGGGGATTCAACCCGGTCAATACATCACTTACCAACTACGCCCGCCGCATCATGGACGCTAAGGCGCGTGGAGCGAAGCTAATCGTGGTCGATCCTCGCTTCACCAAGACGGCGGCTAAAGCAGACCTGTGGCTGCAGCCGCATCTGGGGACAGACCTCACGCTTGCCCTAGGAATGAACAAGGTGATCGTCGAGGAGGGTTTGTACGACAAGGAATTTGTGCGCGATTGGACGGTGGGGTTTGAAGAGCTGAGGGACTACCTGGCGACGATTAGTCTCGATGAGGTAGCACGGATCACAGGGATCCCAATCGAGCGGTTTGCTCGTGCAGCCAGGATGTTCGCTGAGAATGCCCCAGCGGTGATGAAGGAAGGGAACGGCCTTGATCAACACTCGAACGTCTCGCAGACCGTACGCGCGATCTGCCTGATTCCCTCCCTCACGGGAAGCCTAAACATCGAGGGCGGAGATCAACTCATGCCCGCACTGCCATTTATCGATGTTCAGGCACGCGATGCGATCACAAAGGACTGGGAGAAGCGCTCAATCTCCACCCATCCGCTGTACTTCCGCCAGGGGAACTCCCTTCATGATGAAGAACTGTTTGCGACACTGGAGAGCGGCAAGCCTTATCTGATCCGTACGCTCATTGTTCAGGGAGGCTCGCTTCTGGCGGCGAACTCCAACACGGAACGGACGCGGCGTCTGCTCGACAAGATTGATTTCATTGCGGTGCACGACCTCTACATGACGGCGACTGCCGAGATCGCCGATCTGGTGTTGCCGGCGGCAAGTTTTCTCGAACGCGATCTTCTCCTTTACTACCGGTACCGTCCGAGCACACGTCTGAACATGGTCTGTCTGCAACAACAGGTCGTAAAGCCTGTCGGGGAGAGTCGCTCGGATCTTGATCTGATCTTTGCTCTTGGGCGCAAGCTGGGGATGAACGATGCCTTCCCGTGGAAGAGTGCTGAGGAGGCCTTCGATTGGGAATTGGCCCCGCTTGGGATCACTGTAGATTACCTGCGTGCCCACCCCGAAGGATACATCAAGCACTACGCTCCCGAAGAGCTCTATCGTACACACGGCCACACCGGGTTTCCCACGCGGTCAAGAAAGGTCGAGCTCTACGCCACACGTTTTGAAGAATTCGGCTACGACCCTCTACCACAGGTCGAAACAGTCCCTTCATCACTGCAAGCAAGCAAGGAGTACCCGCTCTTATGTGGAACGAGCTTCAAGCTCGGTATCCACACTCATACGGAGTTTCGCACCCTTCCCTGGATTGACGAGATCGAACCCGATCCGTTTCTAGAGGTTAACCCGCAACAGGCGGAGAAATTAGGGCTTTCTGATGGAAATAAGGTGAGTGTGACCTCTGCTTGGGGAAGACTCGCAGCGCTTGCCCGTGTGAGCGAGGGCGTGGAAGAGAATGTAGTCATGCTCAGCTACGGGTATGGGCAACCGTACACAGGCAAGGAATGGAATTCCTCTAACGACATCACTCCGCATGTAGACCCGGATCCGATCTCGGGAGCAACAAGCAACCGGCGCGTGCCGGTGCGGGTGAGCCGCGAAGTCGAAGAAACGAGTAAGGGAAAGGTCGAGCGACTTGCATTGCTCGCCGATTGGGGGCGTTGTGTTGGCTGTTTGACATGCGCGGTTGCTTGTCAGCAGGAAAACGGCGAGAAGCGGATTCACGTGAATATTCTTGGCCCAGTTCAGGGTGAAGATGGAGAGACCAGGATGGAGTCGATACCGATTGCCACGGAGACGTGCGATCTGTGTCAATCACGGCTTGCGCGCGGCGCAAGTCCGGCTTGTGTCAGTGCCTGCCCAACCAAGGCTCTCTTGATCACATCGATTGCGGATGCTATCACGCGTATCCACGATGGCCAGCATCATCTGTGCGCAACGGGCAGTGTCTTGCAGCTTGAAAGGAATCAAGTCCAGGAGGCGTCGTTATGAATGCTAGTCTCAATGTTCACAAGGAAGCATGGTTGCGGTTGGCTGAACATGCAAGGGAGGACCCATACGCGAAGTATGCGCTCTATGCCAGCCGTACGCTTGCAGTAAGACATCCCGATGTGTATCTCGTGGGGGACAACGCGTTCTATGAGGGTGCACGATCGATCAACGGATTCAGGGAATCATACGATGAGCCAACCGCACTTGGTTGGTGCCACATGCACAGTGGCCACGAGTTCTTTCAGAAGGGCGAGGATTATCGAGGAATCTCTGACGGTCAGCCTTTGCTATTCCGTGATCTGCAACTCGACAAGTATCGACTGACGCAAGCCCGAAGAATCTATCCCGAGCCATACCTTCCCCTCATCGATCATCGACTGGGGCCTCTTGCGGTTACGCTGAAGACGGAAGGCAAAGTAGTCACCCCATTGGAGCTTGCCGAGATGGCCTACTTCCAGGCGAAGGAAATGGGCGCGGATACAGATCATCTCTTCCTCATCCAATGCGACAACGAAGAAGCCTACCTTGCTAATGGTAGTGATCTGCTTTCGGTCCGCAGTGGGAGTTCGGTCTCTTCCCTTGTCGGGAATCCCACTCTCATCTTCAACGAATCGGCTGTCTGGTATCCAATGATGGAGCGCGACGATCGCGCAGAGAACGGATTCTTGCGTGACGCAGTAAGCCGTCTTGTAAAGCAAGAGCATGTCCTTGCAGGGGATGCGTGGGAGCTCTCTCTGCTCGATGTGTTGAAAGATGCTACAACACTTGAGAACAACGATGAATTTCGCATGGCTGCGTTGGCATCTGCGCGTGCCGGTGGCTGGAGATTCCACCCCTATGCCTCACTGTGGAAGGGGTTCGTTCCCGAGGAGGATCTAGATATCGACATATCGCGGAGGTTGGGATTGATCCGCGAGTTTGATCGACTGGCAAACTCAGTTAGCCCGGCGACTGCCCATCTTGTTGCCGTGATGGGGGATGGAACAATAGTGGAACGTCTGCGTCGTCTAAGTCGCGAGTACCTGTTAAATACGGGAGTAGTGCGCGAGGCCGAGGCGCACGGATGGAAGAAGGCATGGCGTTTGGAATCATGGGGACACCTGTGGCCGTGCGGTCTGATGGAACACACGATAGATGACGCCTTTCGCTCGCGCACCGGACACTGTGTCAGTCAGGCACACATGATCGCTGGTGTATTGGAGATGTCCGACATTCCGCATGTCGTAGTAAACTTTGATCGGGGGGGAGTTACTGGAGGAGTGAATCATCACTTTGTGTTGTCTCAGGATGGGAGCTTCCTCTTCGACGATGGAATCGTGAATTTCCGTGGTGTCGATGCCCCGACAGAGGACTACGGTCCTCTCCTCTCCTTTTCCATCGACGGGGAGTGGGCATCAACAGTTGTGGACAAGCTCTATGGAAACATTCCTTCAGATCGGATATCAGAGCGGATTGTGCAAATCAATGATGCGCTCGCTGATCGGTTCGAACTGCGCTTCTACGCAGATGAGCCGAAGGGACAGCTTGTCGGTGAAGAGGATTTCAGATCACTATTGAGAACACGGTCCGCGGAGCACGTGCCTCTTCACTAATGAAGCCCGTTCGGGCAAGGGGGTGGTCGTGATACGTATATGAGTGTTGCAAAGCACTGTGTAATGTGGCCATTAGTGCACATGTCTATAGTGTTAACGAAATAAACTAGGAGGGTATCAATGAAAAGCGGAAGAATGCTTGTTCTGGTAGCGTTACTTGTTGGATTGATCGGTGGCCTGGCAATGGCACAGACCATCAATAATCCTGATACGTTTATTGAGGCAACTATTAATTCGGTGGAGACACTTGATCCTCAGTTCATGCTCAGCTCAGCGACGAC
>CAZRQM010000052.1:0-7541 GCA_964602385.1 uncultured Thermotogae bacterium
CTCTCCTCCGATTCCATCTCCGCGCTCTATCTCACGAATCCCGATGGCGTGCACACGATGAACCTCGGGACTAGCATGGCCACCCCGCACGTGACGGGAGTGATCGCGCTGATGCTCTCCGTGGACCCACAGTTGACAGTGGATCAGATCAGGGCGACGCTTACGGACACAGCAACACAGGACACGTACACGAGCAGCGTCCCCAACACGAGCTGGGGCTACGGAAAGTTGAACGCGCGCGAAGCGGTCGCTAGTGTTGTCAGCCACGTGACCCCGCCGCCTGGGGCTGTGCCCGTCGTTTCTCTTGACGAAAACCCAGTGCGTAGTGAGGCGACGTTCAGCTACACCCTTCCTGATGGTACGACGCAGGCACGCCTGCGCGTGATCACGGTCGCTGGTGTGTCGGTGCTCGACGTAGACTTGACTATAAACGCGAGAAGGTACACCTGGAACCTGACAGACGGTGCGGGACGGTTGCTGGCAAACGGCCTCTATCTGTATGTTATCACCACCGACAAAGGGAACTCCGCGGTGGGAAGGCTGGTGATCTCTAGATGAAACGAGTACTCCTTCTTTTCTTGTTGGCAGTTAGTCTCTCTGCGGCGACAACCTTTGCCGGTGAATACGGGAACGTTGCCGGGATCTTTGATCTCTCGCCATCGGCACGCGCGGCGGGGAGGGGAGGGGCGTTCGTCGCGCTTTCAGATGACGAGAGCGCGGTCTTCTACAATCCGGCCGGACTCGGCTGGGTTCGCGACATCAGCCTCTCTTCGCTCTTTGCCCGGCAGTTCGATGCAGTCAACTACGCCTCGCTCCAGTTTGTCTTTCCCTACTTTGGCGCGGCGATCCTCTACCTCGATTCCGGGCCGATCGAGGGGAACGAAGGGGTCTTTCGTTACGCCAGCGGTGGCGGAGTAGTATCGACCGGATTCAACATCGGCCCGGTCGGGATCGGAGGGCGCTTCAAGGTCTATCGCGCCACTTCGCCGAACGATGTCACCGGATGGGCGTTCGATCCGGCCATCCTTGTGGTGACCGACATCATTCGAGTTGGCGTGCTAGTGGAGAACGCCTACAGCGAGCCAATCGTGTTCACCAGCCACACCGAGGACTGGACGCCACGGACGCGCATCGGGATCGCCCTCACCCTCTCGCCATCGGACAGCGTGGGAGTGAATGCGAGCGTCGAAGGGGCAGGGCTCTTCTCGTCTTCCCCACAGCTATGCGCCGGGTTTGAGACGTACGTCGATGGCCTGGCGGCACGGATCGGGTATGATGGGCAGGGAGCGACATTCGGCCTGTCCGTACGTTTCTCAAGCTTTCAGATAGATTGGGCGTACATCACGAGTGGCTCCTTCCCCGACACGCATCGCGTAGCGCTCAGTTTTCGCTTCTAGGAGGACATGTGGATTACAAGAGACGGAGAACCATCACAGGGAAAATATCCTTCATATTGATCGCCATCGCTCTCCTTCTTTCCTTTGCCGCTTTCTCAGTGACCGAGCAGGGAGAGAACTTCAAGCTCACGCTCACCGGGAGCAAGACGTGGACACTTAGCTACGGGATCGGGGACGCCAGCGGGTTGGCGAGGGCAGGGGCGAGCTCGTATCAGCTCTCACTAGATCAGTCGCTCGCCGTCGACATCGTGGGCGAGGCGCTGTCCGTCCTCACGATCAACGCTCACTTCAACGACAAAGAGCCGGCAAGCATGCAGACACTGACGATCAACCTCGACACCGACAACCTCAAGGGCGTGCTCGGTGACTTCTCCCTGACAGGGCAGCAGGCGTTCGCCGTGTACAACAAGAAGCTGAAGGGACTGCGCCTAGACTACCTACGCGATGGAACGACGCTGACCGGTGTCGTGTCGCAGATCGAGGGGATCTCGGAGTCGCAGACGTTCATCGGGAGCACGGCGCACGCGCAGGTCCTCTTCGCCGCTTCGCAGCCCGAAACCCCGTGGATCCCGCAGCCGTACCGGACGAACATCGCCGGTCTGTATGCCTTCTCCCTCTCTTCCCCATTCATTGCCGACTTTTCCATCGTGAACCTCACGCTTGCGCTGAGCGACTCCCTGCGCGCGCTCCTCAGCGAGTATAGCCTCGGTTACCTCTACGATGAGATCTCCGCTTCCCCCTCAGGGGAGCTAAAGAGCGACAGCTTCGCCGTCGTCGGAGAGAACTCAAATACCCTCGTCCTAAAGTCGGAGCCGAAAGATCTTCTGCGCAAGCGCCTGCAGGATGCGATCAAGGCCTACAACGACGATCATCAGCTCACAGGCGATGATCGCAAGCTCTACCCGTTCACCACGGGAAGTGAGTACGAGGCGGCATTCCTTAACGACCTTGCTGCGCAGGCGACACTCGACGTGGACGAAGACTCCTATCCCATCACCAGCGGCACGCAGCACCGCTTCTACAATTTTGGGAAGAAGAACATCAAGGAGGGATCGATCACCGTCGAGGTGAGCCTGAGCGGGGGTACGTTCCGGCCGGTAACCGATCCAGGGTTCACGGACTACAAGGTTACGACTTACGCAAGTGTTGGGATAATCGAGCTCAACTTTCCCGGCAGCTTCTTCGCCGATGCAAAGAGTTCTGTCCGCATATCCTTTGACTACAACGTATCCGGTGACATGTTCAACCTTGGCCTCTCGGTGGTGCCGGGAAGCGAGAAGGTCTACCTAAATGGCAAGCTCCTCGTCCGTGACACGGGTTACGCGATCGACTACGAGCTTGGCCTGCTCACTCTGCTCGCGCAGGTGGCGGAGAACGACACGATACGCGTAGACTACGAACGCTCCCGCGGAGGGTTGGGTTCTGGCGCAGAGTACGCGCGCAACTTCTATGGCACGATGCTCACCCTCCCCGTCTCGCCGGTTCTCACCCTCGATCTGAGCCTGCTGCAGGCGGCGGACAGCGCTGGCGCAAGCGCCGATGAGGAACGGGCGCGCACGATGCCGAACACTCACACCGTCTCCGGTGTAGTGGGGACGATCAAGCTCGACGGGTTCAACGCCCAGTTCACGGCTGGGTACAACGACGACATCTTCCCGTTCGACGACAACTTGCGTCTCAACATGCCAAACGAGATCACGTCGATCCTCGTTGTCGATGACTACACTCTCGTTGCGAGCCTGAACGGCCTCAGTGTTCGCGACGGCGGCAAGTGGACCGCGTACAGCGCAGCGAGCGGCCTGTCGGGGAGCCGCATCTACGCGATGGTGACCGACGGCGAGCACGTCTACTTTGGCACCTCCTCTGGGCTGAGTGTCCTCACCCTCAGTGGAGAGGCCCCGTTCGATCAGGTGGAGAACTGGAAGCGCTACTACCTGGAGGATGGACTGCCCAATGCGGCGATCCATTCCCTGCTGCTAGACGACGGCACACTCTACATCGGAACCGAAGATGGAATTGCTGTCGTGCCTGTTGATTCGCTCGACGATTCTGTGAGCTTTGCGTCTTACAAGTCCGCCGCGTTTGCCACCATCTACGCGCTAGCCACAAGTGTAGATGGACTGTACGTGGGCACGGAGAGCGGGCTGTTCACGCTTGACCTTGATGATGGCGCGTTCACGCCGGTTGCCGGAGCATCAACAAGGAAGATCAACGCACTGGTGGCAAGCGCTGGAGATCTGTACATCGCCTCAAGCGGTGGCCTCGGCGTGATGACGGGAGGCGGCGTAAGCTGGATCTCCCAGGGCGGACCGGTGTATGCCGTTACCCTACAGAATGGAGACATCTACTACGGAACCGACAATGGCCTGTACAGAGGCGATGAATCCCTGTCGATCACGTATGGCTGGGCGATCACCGCGATCACCGCTGCCGACGATGGGAGTCTGTGGTTGGGAAGCCGTGCCGATCCCGATTATCACCTTAAGGTGTGGCGGATCGACATCACGAGCGAGTCATTCGGTAACTCCAACCTCCTCCTCGACGGGCGCGACAACTCCCGGTTCAAGGACATCGCCGCTGCGGATCACACCGACAAAGGGATCGTGGCGCGGGCAAGCTTCAACCGCAGTGCGGAAAACTACTCCCTCTCCGGGAGCTTCGAGTCCGTGCAGCCGACGTTCACTACCATCGGGAGGCTATCGCGCAGCGATTCCACCGGCTGGGCGCTGAACGGCAACTTCCACATTGCAGATGGGATTGAGCTTGTCGCTTCGCACAGCTTCTACGAGATCGACCACTCCACCGACCATCCGCGCGATACGATGCAGAACAACGCCTCGCTATCGATCGACCTGGGCATGCACGCCGACCTATCGATCAGCCAAGGGTTGGTGAACGATGACTTCCTGAAACGCGGGTTTGACAGCGATACGCTCACCTACACGTTTGCTCTCTCCGATCGGCTCTTCTCCGATTCCGTCTCCCTATCGCTTGGGTGGACTGACACCCTGCGCAGCGGCGCGAACAGCTCCACGCCGCGCGAGAACAGGCTGTCGGCGAGCGCCGACTGGCAGCTCAGCCCGGAGATCGGGTTCAGTGGTAGCTGGGCGCGGCCGATGTCCTTTGCCTCAACTGGGACGAGCGGGAGCGAGAAGTGGGACATAACCGGGGACGTGAGGCACTCCTTCACAGGCCTTGGCACTACTCTTACCTATACGATAGACGGCAGCCGTGCGCTCACAGACGAGAGCGCACTAATCACGCAAACGGCGAACCTCGACTTGCGACCGAACGCGTTCTCGATCTCCGCCTGTACGCTAACGCCACGGTTCACATTTGGCGGAAACGACAAGGGAGGGACGATCACGGTTAACGGTCAGGCTAACCTGCGGGCAGTGGTGAGCGACTTCTCGGGGCAGGCGACGCTTGGGCGCGACCTTTCCGGGTTGAACGAAGAAAGGGAACAGACGACAGATCGCATATCTCTCAGCCTTGCCTATACTGGGATTCCGGACCTAAGGCCGAACCTATCCTTCACTCAAAACGCGAGCAACGTCATCTACCGCGGCGAGTCGCGCGGATCGACAAATCGCACACTGACCGGGTCCCTCTCCTGGGCACCGCCCGACGGTCGACGGGACACATTGCGGATCAGCGCTCGCAGCTCGTCGGGATCAAGGCAGGAGGGAGACCTGACCGTTACCGTGAACAACAGCTATACCTTCTCCACCGATCCGTTCCCCGAGGGCGTCCTCTATCAGCCGATCGGGATACGCGTCGATCTCGACGGCAGCTACGCCGCGCGCAATGAGACGCCCGACATCAGCCTGTCGCTCAAGACGAGTGCTGACGTGACGATATCCGAGACGTGGCAGACCTCTCTCTCGGCCTCCTACCTCACGGGGACGAAGAGCGACGGTAACGTCTACAACAGCCTTCTCTTCGAGCTGTTCGTCGCAGCCAGGTTCTAAGTCGATGGATAGGAACGCTCGCTATCTGCGCCAGACGACACTGCCCGAGGTCGGAATCTCCGGGCAGGAACGCTTGCGGGGTTCGACAGTGCTCGTTGCCGGCTGTGGTGCATTGGGTTCGAACAGCGCCGAGATCATCGCCCGTGCTGGCGTAGGCACGGTCATCCTCGTCGACTCGGACACCGTGGAGTTGGGAAACTTGCAGCGCCAGGGCCTGCTCACTGAAGCGGATACCGGAAGTCCCAAGGCTGAGGCCATAGCGAAGGCCCTGAGAAGGATCAACAGCGAGATCGAGATCAATTACGAAGTGACGAGGATCACGCCAGGGAACATCGAACGATTGCTTGAAGGTGTCGACCTCGTGCTCGATGGTCTTGACAACATGCCCTCCCGCTATCTGTTGAACGACGCTTGCGTCAAACATGACATTCCATGGGTCTTCGCTGCCGTCGCCGGAACCTTTGGGATGACGATGCCGATCATCCCGAGAGTGACGGCCTGCCTGCGCTGCCTCTCCCCCGAACCGGTGCCCGATGAGTTCGTCCTCACCGCGGGGAACGCCGGTCTGATCAACACCATTCCCCGTGCGATCGTTTCTCTGCAGGCGACGTTTGCACTGAAGATACTCATCGGCGCTCTGGACGCCCCGGCGTTCCTCACGACCTACGATGTCTGGCGGAATCAGTTCACATCGCTTGAGATAGAACGGAACGACCAGTGCCCGTGTTGCGCTCGCTTGGAGTACTCCTTCCTGCACGCTGCCGACAAGCGCGAGTGATTACAGGTCTCGACCTTGTGCGTTTCAAGTGACCGATGCCTCAGCGCAAGAAGTCAACTTGAGTTAGCGGCGTGTTATTCGCAGCCCCAGTAGACATTCTACTTGACAATGGTAGCCCCCCGATTCCACTGGTTGAATTCTCCAAGCGCCAACGAGTCAGGAATCCAATGAGTGCCCCTAGGTCGCAGCAACGAACAAGGGTGTGTTGACTCCATCGCACCACTCAAGCTATGCTGGAACGCAAAAGGAGGTGCGCCATGCGCAAGATCAGTTTTCTTGCCTTGTTGGTTGTCGCAGCATTCTTTCTTAGCTTCGATGCATTCTCGTGGGGGATCGACGCCGTTGTCTATGACAGACGGGTGACGTGTTTCGACGCAGACTACGCTATGGATGGTACGCTCTATGTTGCATACCAGAAGGACCAGTCTCCCGAGTTCCCGATTTGTTGCAGTGTCTCCCATGACCGCGGACGAATCTGGGAAGAGCTTGGCTGCATTGATACTCCTGGCCGAGGGTTGGAGAAACTCAGGATGTTCGTTGCCGAATACGCCGAAGGCCACCACATCTTTGTCTTCTACATCGGAAGCAATATGAGACCCTACGTAGTGAGATACTCGCTGGAGGAGACACCAAGCGTAACGCGCAGTTTGATTGCCCCCATCTTCACCTACCCGGGGGAGTTCGACGTCGCGAGATCGTATCACGTTGAGTTGGGCATCCCCTGGCCTGTTACTCCTGATCCCGAACTCGCAGCGGAGTACCCCTACCGATTCGCGATGGTCTTCGGGTTTCTGGACCGAGAGACCCGCGACATCCTCCTATACCGGTCGACCGACTTCGGGGCATCTTGGCATCACGTTCACTCTGTGACGCCTGAACCTGTCGACGACGAGGACACGGCAGGCTTCGCGATCACATGGGGGCCGCCAGACCTCTTCTACTATGTCTACAAGAGGTTCTGTGGTAGCTTCTGTTGCGGAGACGACCGAAGGGGAATCCCGCAGTGTTATGCCCCCTATTGGGGCTATGCCGTAGGAAACGGCTACCCCGGCATGTGGCGTTCAGCGGGACTCGTCTACGCGAGTGACGATCCCGATGGAGAATATTGGGTCCCCGGCAACTACCACGCACCAATCCTGGCAGCGTCCTTCGATCCGAATGACCACGCATTGTGGTTCGCACTCCATGACAGTGTGGAGATGACTGGAATACGGTACTGGAAGTGGAATCAGCCAACAGAGGCGGGAACGGGTTGGCACTTGTGCATGCGGATCTACGGGTATGATGCTCCACACGTCTATGTGGGTGATGTGGAGGGCTACCGTGTCCTCGGGAATCCTTACTTTAATATGGCGGAGGCCTCGGGGAGCTATCACCTTGTTGAGCCGGTTGAGG
>CAZRQM010000053.1:0-7508 GCA_964602385.1 uncultured Thermotogae bacterium
GTGCCAATGGAGGACTTCAACCTCCACTTGACCGGGGATATCCACGCCGTCGGCGCAGCGCACAATTTGATAGCCGCGGCAATCGACGCGCGTATGATGCACGAGCGAAATAACTCCGATGTCGCCTGGGAGAAGAAGGGGCTCAAGAAGCTGAACATCAACCCTTACTCTATCACCTGGAACCGGGTGGTCGATGTCAACGACCGGGAGCTTCGCCACATTGCAGTCGGCCTAGGAGGCAAGGGGGATGGCTTTCCCCGCGAAAGCGGATTCGACATCACGGTTGCATCTGAGTTGATGGCAATCCTTGCCTTGGCAACGGACCTCAAAGACCTGCGCGAGCGGATCGGCAAGGTTGTCATCGGTTATAACTGGAGCGGAGAGCCAGTGACTACAGAGGATCTTGGTGTTGCGGGTGCAGCGGCTGTGCTGATGAAGGATACCGTTAAACCCAACCTGATGCAGACCCTAGAAGGACAGCCTGCGTTCGTTCATGCCGGTCCCTTTGCCAATATTGCTCACGGGAACAGCTCGATCATCGCCGATCGCATCGCGCTGAAACTGTCCGACTACGTGGTGACCGAATCTGGATTCGGTGCTGACATTGGCATGGAGAAGTTCTTCGATATCAAGTGTCGCTATAGTGGTCTTGTTCCCGGTGCGGTAGTGCTTGTTGCGACGATCCGTGCCCTAAAGATGCACGGCGGCGGACCAAAGGTGGTCGCGGGCAAGCCACTCGATCCTGTCTACAAGAAAGAGAACCTCGATCTCTTGGAGAAAGGGTGTGCCAACCTCGTAGCGAACATCGAGATTGCGCGCAAGTTTGGGGTCCCGGTTGTCGTTGCCCTCAACATGTTTGCCGACGACTCCCCAGCCGAGATCGATCTCGTTAAGAAGGCTGCGAGAGAAGCGGGTGCGTTCGATGCCGTGCCCACTGATCATTGGGCAAAAGGGGGTTCTGGAGCTACCGAGCTTGCCGAGGCAGTAGTAGCCGCGTGTGAGGAACCATCTGATTTTAAGTTCCTCTACCCGCTCGATTGGTCGATCGAGAAGAAGATAGAGACAATCGCGACGAAGATTTACAAAGCAGCAAAGGTGGAGTTCTCCCCGTTGGCCAAGCAACAAATCGCCACCTACGAGAAATCGGGTTTTGGCAAGCTTCCAATCTGCATGGCGAAGACGCACCTCTCGCTGTCGCATGATCCTGCAGTAAAGGGAGCGCCGACCGGTTTCACCCTTCCTGTTCGCGAGGTTCGCGCGAGCGTTGGTGCGGGATTCATCTATCCGCTCTGCGGCGAGATGCGGACCATGCCAGGGTTGCCATCGGTTCCTGCATTCATGGGAATCGACTTGGATGAGGACGGACATGTTGTTGGCCTATTTTAGTATACTGTATTGGCAAATAGGCATTAGGAGGATAAATAAACAGGGAGAAGGTTGAACAAGCGGTACGGTTGATGATGGAGGGGCTCGACCTCGACCTAACGCAAGAGGGCCTGCTTGATACCCCGCGGCGCGTCAGCTCGATGTTCATCGATGATTTCTTTCGGGACATGAATCGCCATCCAAGTGACGTGCTCACCACGTTTTTCCACGCCGACTACGACGAAATGGTCGCCCTGCGAAATATCCAGTTTCATTCTGTATGCGAACATCATCTTCTGCCGTTCATTGGAAGGGCCGCTGTGATATACATCCCGAAAGACAAGAGGATTGTTGGAGCAAGTAAACTGGCCCGAGCGGTGGAGATCGCCTCCAGCCGCCCGCAGCTCCAGGAGCGCATGACCTCACAACTCGCCGATGTGTTCATGGAGAAGCTCAAGCCTTATGGCGTCCTAGTGCGCCTCGAGGCCGAGCATCTGTGCATGACGCTGCGGGGGATACAAAAACCGGGAACTAGGATGGTGACGACAGCGATCCGTGGGTTATTCAGAACTGATCTAGCAGCGCGCAATGAAGCACTTGCAATGATAGAACCATAATTGGATAAGGGGGTACTAATGAAAGAATTTCCACCGATTGCTTTCTTAACACAAGACCAAGTGGAGCAGATGCACAAGGCCGTACTCGGGGTGTTATCAAAGACAGGAATTCATCTTTCTCATGCCGAAGCACGCAAGCTTATCAAAGCGGCAGGGGGGGAAGAGGATAAGGAGGGGAGGATACTCCTTCCAGAAGCGATGGTAGAAGACGCGATCGCTAAGGCCCCATCGAGCGTGCCGTGGTACAACCAGACACAAGATAAGGAATTGCCCTTAGAGATTAATCGGGTTTACTTTGGGGCTGGTTCCGATTCACTGTATGTTACGGACCGTAAGACAGAACAGGTACGGCGAGCGCGTTTACAGGATGTTATCGACAACATTCGAGTGGTTGAAGCACTGCCCGGATTCGATTTTGTGATGTCGATGGGGTTGCCGGAGGATGTGGAAGAAACGAAGATCTATCCCGCGGTTTTCCGCGAGATGCTCATCCACTCAACAAAACCGATCGTAGCTACTTCAACCTGTTTAGCTGACCTAGAGATCCCGTATGAAATGGCGAAGCTGGTCGTGGGAAGCGCGGATGTGTTCACGGAGAAGCCATTCTTTATAACCTACGTTCAGCCCGAGTCTCCATTCAAGTACGAAGATCACGTTGTCGAGCGCCTGTGGTTCTGTGGTGAGAAGGGTATTCCCACTATGGGAGTAGCCAGCTCTAACCTCGGTGGTGGAGGTCCGGTGACGATGGAGGGAGCTCTCGTGCAAGGAGTGGCGGAGTCACTGGCCGCGCTGGTCATACTACAACTGAAATACCCCAAGGCTGGCTTCATATTCGGATCGAACTCCTGGGCAACCGATATGCGCACGTCCGTCGTCTGCTACGGATCGCCGGAGTGTGCTACCTCAACTGCTGCCTATGCAGATATGGGGCGCTTCTATAATCTGCCTTCGTGGGGAGGGGCAGGATGTACCGATGCCCAGCGGGTGGATGCTCAGGCTGGGGAGGAAGCATTTCAATCGATACTCTTAACACTACAGTCAGGAGCGACTGTGGTGCATGATGTTGGTTTCCTCGCCTATGGGTGCCTGTATGATGCGCGTTTCTTGGTTCTAAACGATGAGATGATCGCCCGTGCTCGTAACATGTGGAGACCATTGGAACTGACGGAGGAGAACCTTGCTCTCTCGGTAATCGACGATGTGGCCCGTGCGAGTATTAAAGGAGAAGGGCCTACCATCTACCTTAAGCATCCTCACACCGCAAAGCATTTTCGCCAGTCCCTTTACCTGGCACCCTCCTTCATCGACAGAAGTACGATCAGCGTCGGGAAACAGAGTGAAACACTGTTGGCGAGACTGGGGAAGAGAGTGGACGAAATCCTCGCTGCCGACGCAACTCCGACAATTCCCGCTACCCTGGTAAAGAGGCTGCAAACATATGCGTGATGAGGAGCAGACCAGGGTGATGCCGGCTTGACCGGGTGCACGTTTCAGGATATGTTCTTGTAGCAGAATCGGGGTCTGACAAACGTTATGGAGGAGGATCCTGTGCGAATGATCATTGCCCAAGGGATTCAGTATGACCGGACTTTCCTGCGTGCCAGGCAGATGCACAGGAAGGCTCGCAGATCTCCGTTGTTCGCGGTAAACGCGGCCAAGCAAGGTCCGCAAGGTCTTGTAGCGTGCTAGATCGCGTTGGGGAGATGTGATAGTGCATGGGCTCACGGGCAATGAAGGTCCTTGTCGCGCTTGGCACGCGTCCGGAGGCGATCAAGCTCTTCCCTGTGATCGAGGCGCTCAAGGGCGAGCCTTTGATCGAGACGGTACTCTGTGTCACCGCGCAGCAGCGCGATCTGCTCGATCAGACACTCTCAGCACTCTCTCTTGTCCCAGACTACGACCTCGACGTGATGATCCCCGACCAGAGCCTGTTTCACATCACGAGTGCGATCCTTTCCCGCATCGAGTCCGTGCTGCGCGAGGTCCGTCCGGGGCTCGTAGTCGTGCAGGGAGACGCGCAAACAACTTTCTGTGGGGCCCTTTCCGCGTACTACGCGCGCGTCCCCCTGGCGCACGTTGAGGCGGGGCTGCGCACCGGGGACAAGTTCTCCCCGTACCCCGAGGAGATGAACCGTCGCCTCGTGGATCAGATTGCCGACCTCCACTTCGCCCCCACGAAGCACGCACGCGAGAACCTGATGGGCGAGGGTATCCCGGTGGAGGACATATTTGTAACCGGCAACACCGAGATCGATGCCCTCTATTGCGTCCGCGACCGGTTGCGTCCGACGACCACGTTCGATTTCCCTGGGCACATTATCATCGCCACGATGCATCGCCGCGAAAGCTTCGGTACGGGGATAGACCATGTCTGCTCGGCGCTCTCCGCCATCGCCGATCGAAGCAGAGACGTGACCATCATCGTCCCCGTCCACCCCAACCCACACGTGCAGGAGCAGATCCGGCGTGCTCTCACGGGCGTGCCGCGGATCGTCCTCCTTGATCCGATCGACTATGTCTCGTTTGTTCACCTGCTGACGCGCGCCAGCCTCATACTGACCGATTCCGGCGGCCTGCAGGAGGCGGCGGTCGGTCTGCACGTTCCGCTTCTCGTCCTGCGCGAGCGGACGGAGCGCACCGAGGGGATAGAGACTGGTGCAGGGATCCTTGTCGGAACGAATACCGAGCGTATCGTGGCACAAAGCGAACGCCTGCTTGGGGATGAGGATGCACGCGGAGCGATGGTTAGCGCGAAGAATCCATATGGCGACGGGAAAGCCGCCAATATCATCGTAAGTGTCATAAAGGAGAGGTTTACATGACCGCGAGGTACGCTGATCTGCACCTACACACCACCGCTTCCGACGGCACGCAGGACATTCCTACCCTCATTTCGCGAGCAAAGGCACGAGGGCTGTCCACGATTGCCATCACCGATCACGATATAATATCGGAGGATCTGACCGAGAGGGTAACGGAGATCTCCGGGATGGAGGTGATCACCGGCGTCGAGCTGAAGGTTGACTACGATGGGGTTCCCGGTGAGTTGCTCGGGTACTTCATAGATCCGCTCTCAGCGCCGATGCAAGAGCTGTTCGCATTCATGCGTAGTGCGCGCGAGAGGCGCATGGAGGGGATGGTAAAGCGCTGCCGGGAGCACGCGGGAATCGACGTGTCGATCGGTGAAGTGCGTAGTCTAGCTGCGGGGAGCATTGGCCGTCCTCATCTTGCCAAGATCCTCGTCGACAAGGGGGCGGTGAAGACGATGCGCGAGGCGTTCGACAGGTTCATCGGCGAGGATGGTGAGTGTTACGTCAGGCTGGAGCGGCCGGAGTTTCGTGACGCCACGGATGCGATTCACGCTGCCTCCGGAGTGGCCTCAGTGCCGCATCCGTGTTTCATCGCAATCGACGACTGGGATGCGTTCAGCGACACGCTCCTCGCGGCGGGAGTGGACGGAATTGAATCGTTCTACCCGTATGCCGGTAACGATAGCAGACTGCACATCTCCCCCGAAGAAGTGCGGGGGATCGCCGAGCGGAAGGGATTCTTGCTCACCGGAGGGTCGGACGATCACGGCCCGAACTCGGTCAAGGACATGCTGGGGGCGATACGCCTTCCCTATCGCTACGTTGA
Organism: uncultured Thermotogae bacterium; assembly: GCA_964602385.1. Lineage (GTDB taxonomy): Bacteria > Bipolaricaulota > Bipolaricaulia > UBA7950 > UBA9294 > M55B144. The sequence goes on from CAZRQM010000053.1 coordinate 5,619, forward strand.
AATGATGAAAGAGCGGTGCAATCTGAGTTAGCTCTTCTCCTCGGCAAGTTCTGCCGATTGCGGAGGAGCGACGGGCTCGGTGACGCGTTTGATCGAGGCTATTGCCACCTCGATCATGTCATCGGTCGGCTCAGCCGTCGTCAGTAGCTGCAACCAGAGGCCTGGCTTGACTAGGAGCCTCACCCACAAGTGATTGTCGTACTGCTTGCCGCTGAAGCGTAGCGCCTCGTACGAGATTCCCGCTACCACCGGGAGGAGCAACAGGCGAGAGAGTATCTTCAGCCACAGGACGGGGTTGCCGGCGAGTGAGAAGATGAGTATCGAGATGACGAGAACGATCATCAGGAACGCCGTCCCGCAGCGAGGGTGGAGCGTCGTGTACTTGCGCGCGTTCGCTACCGTTAGTTCCTCACCCGCCTCGTAGGTGTAGACCGTCTTGTGTTCTGCCCCGTGGTACTGAAAGACGCGATGGATGTCCTTCATGCGGGAGATAACGATGATGTACGCCAGAAAGAAGATGATACGAATCGCTCCCTCCACCAGATTGAACAGGATGGAATTCCCGGTGCGCAACGACGGGACGCTGTTTACGATGTACAGCGGAAGGACGACAAACGCACCGACGGCGATGATCACCGCCACGGCGACCATGAGCATTCCCCATCCGGATGTCAGCTCTTCCTCTTGATCGGGATATGCGATCCTCGCCGACATGTTGAGCGCGCGGATCCCAAGGTAGAGCATGTCGTACAGGCGAAACAAGCCACGCACGAACGGGATCTCGCCAAGCTTGCGCAGACGCTTGCTTGTGGGGAGGTCACGGACGACTATCTCGTTGTCATTGGTGCGACGAACGGCGACCGCTACGCGATCGCCGTTCTGCATCATTACACCTTCGATAAGCGCTTGTCCACCTACCGACGCCATTCCTAATTCTCTTTCTTTCCGTACTTACGTTGGAACCTCTCCACGCGTCCTTCCGTATCGAGGAGGCGCTCCTCGCCCGTGAAGAACGGATGGCACTTCGAGCAGATGTCCACGCGCATCTCTTCCACGGTGGACAGTGTCTCGAACTCAGCCCCGCAACCACACTTGATCACGGCGGGCTTCAATTCTGGATGGATACCTTTTTTCACGACATTCTCCTGTCTAACGCTTGGAGTACTGCTCGCTCTTGCGTGCCTTGCGGCGGCCGTACTTCTTCCGTTCGACCTCACGAGGATCACGTGTCAGGAGGCCCGCCTTTTTCAGCGGAACCCTGTACTCATCCGTCACACCGACGAGCGCACGCGCGATTCCCAAGCGTACAGCCTCCATCTGACCGGTGAAACCTCCGCCAGCCACACGTGCCTTTACATCGTATTTTCCCACGGTTCCCGTCGTATAGAAAGGCAGCTTCAGCGTCTTTTCCAGATGCTCAGCCGCATTCAGGAAAGAGGAGAAATACCCCTCTGCCGGGTGGCCGTTGATCAACAGATTCCCTTCACCCTCGGATAGGTAGACGCGAGCCGTAGATCGCTTCCTTCTCCCTATCGTATGTATCGCATTCCCAACACGTTTAGGCAATCGCCTTGCTCTATCTTCCACGAAGGAAAAACACCTCCTGCAATTTACTTATTACAAATACGCGAAACTATACAAACACAGACTGCCCCTGTCAACGCCACAAACCAATAAGATGGCTCAGGCTCGATCTCCCACATCACATACTGGCGGTCCCGAGGGGATTCGAACCCCTGTCGCCGGGATGAGAGCCCGATATCCTAGGCCACTAGACGACGGGACCGGCATTCATCGCTGATTATGCTCCATACCAGCCGGTGCATCAAGGACCGTCAAGTACACTTCTTATCCTTCCGCTTTCTTCGCCGCCGGCAGGTCCTTGATCGG
>CAZRQM010000054.1:0-7432 GCA_964602385.1 uncultured Thermotogae bacterium
GCCGGTTGTCCTTCGGCAAGGCTCGCGAGATGGCCGGCATGACCTTGTGGACCTTCCAACAGATGCTGGCCAACCTTCTGTTAGATGATTTGGACAGGGAGTTGGAACGGTGAGGACATTACTGCGCTTACGATTAGTTGACTCGCAGAAAGCGTAAGAAGTAGTATGAACGCAAGGAGGGGATGAGATGGAGAAGATGATCGCCTATTGCGGACTTGTCTGCACGGAGTGCCCGGCTTACATTGCGACGCAGGCAAACGATATTGAGCAACTGGAGAAAGTGGCGACGCAGTGGAGCAAGGAGTTCAACGCCACGCTCACCGCGGATGACTGTTCGTGCGACGGTTGCTTGTCGACAACCGATCGCCACATGAGCCACTGCGACGAGTGCAAGATCCGTGCCTGCGCCATCGAGAAGAGGGTGCGGAACTGTGCTCACTGCGGTGACTATCCATGCGACGAGCTGAAGGCGTTCTTCTCATTTGCCCCGGAGGCACAGGCCACGCTCGGACGGATCAGGCAGAACCTGTAGCCGGTGTTGGAAGACTTGACGTTGCGCGAGGAGCGGAAGCTCATAGGGGCCTGCGGTCTGTTCTGCGGCCTGTGTCCTCGGTTTCAGTCACGTTCGAAGAGCCGCTGTGAGGGCTGTCTCTCAGGCCGTATGGGGACATACTGCGGCGTCTACCACTGTGTGACGAAACGTGGGTACCTCACGTGCGCCGAGTGTCCAGAGTATCCATGCACGCGCTTGAAGCGAGCGCTTAAGCTCGATGAGGAGCTCGATAGCTTTGTCAGCCACAGGAAGGTGCTTGAGAACCTCGATCACATTAGGAGATTCGGCCTGGAATCGTTCTTGGGCGAACAGAGGGAACGGCGCCTCCTTGCCGAGCGTCTGATCGCAGGCTACAACGCCGGAAGATCGATGACCCTTTATTGCACTGCCTGCGCGCTTCTCCCTACAAGGGTGATAACTCAGGTGATCGCACGAGTTGAGCGGCAGATCTCTGATGGAAAGATCGACCGCGTGGACCGTAAAGCACTTGCTAAGCACACGCGTCTAGTGATCGATGATCTGGCATTAAGGCTCGACATCGATCTGTCGTTACGGAGGAAGAAGCGATGAGGAGAAGTGAGAAGGAGATCGTCAACCGGTCACAGATCGAAGCTATCATGGAGCGCGCCCTTGTGTGTCGCGTTGCCCTGTGCGACGATGGCGATCCCTACGTCATACCGGTAAGCTTTGGTTATGATGAGGGATGTCTGTACATACACAGTGCGCTTGAAGGGAAGAAGATCGATATCTTAAAGAGGAATCCCAAGGTTGCCTTCGAGGTGGACATCGATCATGCACTGGTGGCGGGGAAGACGCCGTGCTCGTACACATTCAACTACCGCAGTGTCGTCGGATTCGGGACCGCGGTCTTTCTAAGCGATATCGCGGAGAAGCGCAAAGGGATGGATTTCATTGTCAGGCACTACGCTGGAAGCGTAGCTTCCTACCCTGACGATGCCTTGGCGAAGGTAATTGTAGTGAGGGTAGACATTTCATCGATGACAGGGAGACAGTCGGGATACTGATAAGCTATTGGTTCAAGGCAGACGTTTGTCTTGACAACGCAAGGCTTAGTTGTAGACTCCCGTGATTCACTGATCGTCCCCTGTGGGGCCGGAGGCTAAGGGAATGCGTGCGCTAATAGAAAAGTGGCGAAGGGAAGCCGAACCATGGTATGGGGCGATGGGGCTTGCGAATGTTGTTGTTGGCACATCATCGATCCTCGTGCCGCTGATGGTCGCGCAGGTCTTGCGGGGCACGGTGGAGAATGTCGGGCTGATATCTAGCCTGGCGAGCCTAATGGGAGTTATCGGAAGCCTTTTTTGGGGAAAGCTATCCGATGCCGCTTACCGGCGAAAGCTGTTCGTGGTAATGAGTTACGCCATGGTAGCGGCGAGCTTCGCCGGGATGGCGTTTGCTCGCTCGCTGACGTCGGTTGTCCTGCTGAATATGGTGCTCAACCTGTTCTGGGTTGCGAATGCATCCGTGACAGTCCTCCTCGTCATCGAGAACCGCGATGAATCGTCATGGGAAGGGAAGATCGGCAATCTCAACCAGCTGGGCACGCTGGGCTGGGTATCCGGGTTGATCCTTGGGAGTGTGGCTCTGGCTGTGGCATCGCCGTGGATTGGAGAAGCAACAGCATTCAGGGCTGTCTTCGGCGTCCTTGCCTTTGGTGGCCTTGTGGCGGCGATTCTCGCTGCACGTCTGGTTCCTGGCACTCGTCCGAGGGTTGTTGAGAGACGTTTCCGCGGGTCAATCCTCGCGTTGGGGAACTTCGTTGTGGAGCGAGCTCGGTTTGCCCCGTTTCACCTATACTACCTGCTGAACCTTCGTCGTCTCCCCGCGTTGTTGTGGGGAGAAGCAGGACTACAACGGGAGACGAAGAGGTTCCTTGTAGCAATATTGCTTGCATTCACCGCATTTGGCTTCCTCTTCGTCCCGCTCCCTATCCTCCTTGCCGATAGGTTCGGCTTCTCATCATCGACGGTCTTCTTGTACTATATCGTTCAGAACGGGGCGATCGTCATCGCGTATCCGCTCGCTGCACGGCGCATCAAGCGTCTAGGGAACAAGTCGGTACTGACGGGATCGCTCCTTGCGCGCGTTCTGTTCTTTGCTATTGGAGGAGGATTCCTGCTTGTGTCGCCCGGTTCTCCTTCTCGCGTTATCCTCGCGTTGTTCTTCTTCGGGGTCGGAGTGAGTTGGTCCTTCTTCCAGCTCTCCAGCGTTGCCATGATATCGCGCCTCGCTCGGCCGGAGAACCGCGGCCAGGCGCTCGGGCTGTACAACGCCGTTGCCGGGCTGGGGACGATCCTCGCTGGTATCAGCAGCGGGCTCATGGCGCAACACTTGGGCTATGCCGCAACAACGATCATGGCGGCCATCCTTGCGGCCGCGGCGATGGTTATCGTGTCGCGGCTGCGCATACCGAGACGCACGGCCAAACGAGTGCCGGAGCCGGAAGACAAAGAGCCCGGGTTGGCGCAGATGCATGTGCAGCCTGAGTCACCAAGAGGATGAACCAGATGGCGCGCATGCACACCGCCGAGCATATTCTGACCGCGGTGATGCGACAGCTCTTCGACTCTCCCCGCAACCTGGAGATGCATCTGGGAGAGAAGAAATCGAAGTGCGACTATGCCGTCTCGCGGGCAATGTCAGATGAAGACGCCGCTGAGATTGAGCGTGCGGTCAACTCCGAGATCAAGAAGGATTATCCGGTGACTTACGAGGTACTGCCGATCGATGTTGCGCGGGAAGACTACGACCTGTGGAAGGTGCCACCTAGTAAGGTACCGCCGGGAGCGGAAATGATTCGCATCGTTCATATCGGGGATTTCGACGCCACCCCTTGCTCCGGCGAGCATGTTGAGCGCACCGGCCAGGTTGGGGACTTCCGAATCAAGAGCTACTCGATGAAGGATGAGAACATCGTCCGCATACGATTCTCTGTCTGAAGCGCAGCTAGAGTGGAATCTGCGTACCAACCATCACCTCAAGACCGTCAGGGCCGAAGGCCTCCCGCAGGATCTTGATCGCATGCTCGCCGGTGCAGTGACAGGGGGCAATCTGCTGCACACCGAGCTGGCGCAAGGCATCAGCGATCTTCTTGATTCCCGCATCCTTGCTCTTGTAGAGATGAAACCCTCCGATGACCAATGAAAGGGGCCTCTTGGCGATTTGCGTTGCCAGGCGTGCGATCTCGACGATCCCTGGGTGGGCACAGCCCGTGACGAGGATTGGCCCGTCGTTTCCGGTGATGATCAGAGCTTGTTCCTTGATCGTCGTCCCCAATTCTCCGGTGGAGAGGAAACCGGGAGAGAACTCGATCGGCTCTGTTACCAGGATTGACTTTGCTTGCGCAGTTACAACCTTCTTGTTGAAGGTTTGCGACAACGAACTTGGGTAGACGACGGTTAGATCCTTGTGCAGCGCCGATGAAACAGCCCCCACGTGGTCGCAGTGCTCATGCGAGAAGAAGAGGTAGTCGGTCGACTTAAGGTCAACACCCAGTGCGGCCGCGTTTGCCTCAAGAACGATCTTGTCTGCCCCCGTGTCGAACAGGAGGCGCGCACCGTCATGCTCCACAAGCGCTGAAAATCCCCATCCCGGGCGCAGGTCTTCCCGAGAAGCGCGATTATCATAGATGATTGTGATCTTTTCGCTCAGCATCTTTTCCTCCTACACGCTGTTTCATTTTGTTCTCTACGATAATCACTTATTACCCTTTAGGAACCAGGAGACATGATAGGTGGACATCTTTCCTGCCTTGCAACACTCCTGAGTTCCTGGTCTCCCTAGGAGCTGCTAAATTTCGATCAACTGCGGGCTCATTGTGTCGGTGTCGAGGATGACGACCGTCGACCTCCCGCTGATCCAGCCGCACGCCTCGCCGGGGTTGATGACGAGCGTTCTTCCCTCGCGGATGTCGATCTCGTGCGTGTGGCCATAGACTACGAGGTCGTAAACTTCACTCTTCACGAGGGCGTCGATGAACTTGGGCTCGTGCATCACTACGCCGCGTTTGCCGTCGAATTCAAACTCGTGGTGGTCGGGATAGAGCGTCCCGATCTTCTCGAACCGCTTCGTCAGGTAGATCCGCTCGCCATCGTTGTTCCCGAAGATGCCGATAAACGGTGATTCAAGGGGGGCGAACTTATCGGCGGTGATCGGCGAGATGAAATCGCCGGCGTGTACGACTAGATCGACGTGTTCTCCGTTGAACAGGCGCACGGCAGCGGCGATCTTCGGCATGTTGTCGTGTGTGTCTGAGATGATTCCGATCTTCATTCCAGTGTCTCGCGGATCATTGCCGCCATGGCAATGAAGGCCTGGGATATCGGCGAGTCCGGCGCCTGCAACACGATCGGGCGCCCGTTGTCCGCCTCGGCGCGCGTCTGCGGATCAATTGGCACTTTCCCCAGGAAGAGCACGTCGAGCTTGCGCGCCTCTTCCTCGCCACCGCCCGAGCCGAACAGGTCGATCCGCTCGCCACAGTGCGGGCAGATCAGACCGGACATGTTCTCGACGATCCCGATGTTCTTGATCTCCAGTTTCTTTGCCATGTTCGCCGCCCGCCGCGCGTCGATCAGGGCAACTTCCTGCGGGGTGGTGACGACGATCGCCATCTCGGGCGTGGTGTGCTGGGCGATCGTCAGAACCTCGTCCCCCGTGCCAGGTGGGAGGTCGGCGATCAGAATGTCGAGATCGCCCCAGTCCGCTTCACCAAGGAATTGATCGATCAGCTTCGATCGCAGCGGTCCGCGCCAGATTATCGGTGTCCCTCCTTCGATCATCGACGCGATGGAGAGGATCTTAATCCCGTTCATCTCACGCGGAACGATCATCCCTCCTTGCGTTGCAAGACCCCCGGTTAGGCCCGTCATCTGGGGGACGTTCGGTCCGGTGATGTCCGCGTCAAGGAGGCCGACGCGTAGCCCGCTCTTGGCGAACGCGTACGCCAAATTCACCGCCACCGTCGTCTTCCCTACTCCGCCCTTGCCGCTGAACACGACCAGACGGTGCTTGATCCGCTTCATCGCTTCTTCGATCCCTTGGATCGGATTCTGCGCGTGTACCGTCGGTTGTTTGTTGTCGCTCATTTCTGCTCCCTTTTGCCAAATATCCCTGTGCCGATGCGCACCATGTTTGCTCCCTCTTCGATCGCGGTATTGTACGTGTTGCTCATTCCCATGGACAGGACCTGCATCTTGGCATTCGCGAGATTCTCTTTTCCTATCTGGTCAAAGAGATCCTTGGTCTTCCTGAAGTAAGGACGCGCCTCCTCAGGGTCGCCGAAGCGAGGCCCCATCGTCATCAACCCGTGCACGCTGACGCGCTCGAGCGAGGACATCTCTCGTATTAGATCTTCTGCTTCCTCTGGCAATACGCCCGCCTTCTGCGGCTCGCGGCCGGAGTTTATCTCGATCAATACCGGCATCGTGCGCCCCAGTGCTGCGCAGGCACGATCAATTCTTTCCGCTAGATCCATTGAGTCGACTGTCTCGATCATGTCGAATATCTCGACGGCGTGCTTCACCTTGTTCTTCTGAAGGTGACCGATGAAGTGCCATGTTGCCTTCTTGCCGATGATGGCGAACGCCTCTCGCGCCTCCCGCACGTAGTTCTCCCCAATTACCGCGATTCCGGCGGCGATTGCACGCAGGATCTCATCCGGGGTGCGCGTCTTCGCCGCGGCGACGAGTGTGACTCCGGGTGGTAACTGCGCGAGGATTCGTTTCACATCCTGTTCAATCATGTTGCACCTTCTTAGCATCTTGAATGCGATTGTGTCATTTCATGTCCATCGCTCCACTGTTGCGCCGCTACAAATAAGGGCAAAAGAAGAACGGTGCCATCACATTGTACACCCGCACAAAGCGACCTTCTCCCTTTGGAAGGGTTCGATATCGTAATCGGGCCGGAGTGTGTGTGAAACATCGCGCGGACCAAGCGCATCTCAAGGCTCAGCGCTCGTTCTCGCATGCGGAGACACGAGAAAAACCGGACGACGGCCCGGGATGATTACTCTTCGGGTTTTGGAGGACCCAAATTGATCACGGAATCGGAGGTCTCTTGCTTCCTTGCTCCCTTCCTGAATACATCTAACAGTAGCATGATCCCGACCACAATTGCCGCGATCGCGATCCACGGGATGTCGACCGCGTAGTGCTTCCCCACGCCGAGCGCGGCAAGGACGATCCCGAAGATCAGCCCAAGGACGTCTGTCCCTAAACCGCGTGACTGCTTGAACAGAGCGGCGGCGATGAGAAACCCCGCCGCGATCAGGAAGCCGATCCAGCCTATGCCCTCACGATTAATCAGGAGAAAGACTCCGAAAAGCAGGAGGAGAACTGCCCACGTAAAGCGGTCGACTTGTCCCTTCATTGGTCTTGGCATCTGCGTATCACCCGTGGTTAGCATACATCAGATCCCGCTCTCCCGTCAACGGTTGACTATCCGGAGAGGCTCTCATTATGATTGCGGAAACAGCGAGAGGAGGCACAATATGGAAAGCAGGTTCGAGACGCACGGGGACTTCAGTTGGTCCGAGCTACTGACGAGAGACGTCGAAGGAGCAAAGCGGTTCTACACGGAAGTATTGGGCTGGGAAATGGATCAAATGCCGGTGGAGGGAGAACCCTACACAGTGATCAAGACTGGCGACCGTGAGATCGGCGGGATCATGCGCATGCCGGCGCAGATTCCGGCCGGGACCCCGCCGCACTGGGAGAGCTATGTTACGGTCGACGATGTGGACGCTGTAGCGCGGAAGGCGGAGGAGAACGGCGGAAGGATCCTCGTCCCTCCAACAGACATCCCGCATGTAGGGCGGTTCTGCACGTTACAGGACCCGCAGGGCGCGGTGCTGTGTGC
>CAZRQM010000055.1:0-6957 GCA_964602385.1 uncultured Thermotogae bacterium
GGGCAGAAGAAGCTGCTGGAGCTAGCAAAGACGATGATGGTCAAGCCCAAATTGGTCATGCTTGATGAACCAGGAGCCGGGGTGAATCGCACCCTGTTGAAGAAGCTTGCCGAGTCTATTGAACGCCTGCGGGACGAGGAGGGAGCGACCTTTCTCCTGATCGAACACGACATGGATTTCGTCATGCGCCTGTGCAATCCGGTGATTGTGATGAGTGAGGGGAAGAAGCTTGCGGAAGGCGAACCAGCCGAAGTGCAGAGCAACGAGCAGGTCCTTGAGGCCTATCTGGGAGGGCAATATGTCGCTGTTGACAGTTGAACATGTCACAAGCGGCTACGGGGATATGGAGGTCCTCCACGATGTGTCAATCGCGGTCAATGTACAGGAGATCGTGACGATCATAGGCCCGAACGGCGCGGGGAAGTCGACGTTGATGAAGACGATTTTCGGCCTGCTCAAGCCAACAACGGGTGCAATCCAATTCGCAGAACACGAGATTGACGGCCTTTCTCCCGATCGCATCGTGCGCCTTGGGATGGCGTACGTGCCGCAGGTGGAAAACGTCTTCCCATCGCTGACGGTGCGCGAGAATTTGGAGATGGGCGCGTTCATCCGTAGCGATGACTTCAGCGATCGAATAAGTGAGATGTTCGCCTTGTTCCCAGTTCTTGAAAGGCGCGGCAAACAGCAAGTGGGGAAGATGAGTGGAGGGGAGCGGCAGATGGTGGCGATGGCACGGGCGCTGATGCTTAATCCACAGCTCATCCTTCTTGATGAGCCGTCAGCAGCGCTCGCCCCCAATCTTGCACAGGTGATCTTCGAACGGATCGCCGCTGTGAATGAGACGGGGGTAGCGATCCTCATCGTGGAGCAGAATGCCAAGGGATCACTAGGGCTCTCCGATCGCGGGTACGTTCTCGCTGGTGGGTGCAATCGCTTCACCGACACTGGAGAAAACCTATTAGCAAACGAGGAAATCGGCCAGCTATACCTGGGCGGATAGGAGAAACAATGACTATACTCGCGCGCATCCCACAGTTGCTCGTCTACGGCATCATCTCGGGGAGCATTATATCGCTCGGAGGGATAGGGGTGTCCCTTACCTACAGCATTCTTGGTTTTTCCAATTTCGCCCACGGAGACTTCATGGCCCTCGGGGCCTACATTGCCCTCGGCCTGTTCACATTACTCACCGGCCTAGGAATCCCGAACACAACATTTGGTCCGCTCTCGTTCGGTTTCGGGTTCACGGTGGCGTTCATACTCGCCATCGGACTTACTGTCATCGCGGTAATTCTCATCGATCGTCTGTTGTTTAGGCGCTTGCGCCGCTCCGGGCCGATTATTCTGATGATGTCCTCCATTGGTGTGTCACTAGCCTTGCGAAACATCCTGCAGTTCTCCTGGGGTCCACAACCGCATTACTACAGTCAACTGATTCAGCCAGCCATTTTGATCCCGGCACTAAACATTCGCATCAAGCCTGATGAAGTGTTCATCATCGTTGTGGCAATCGTTCTCGTCGTCCTTGTACACGCGTTCATGCGCTACACGAAAATGGGCAAGGCAATGAGGGCAATGGCCGACAACGCGACGTTGGCACAGGTGACCGGGATCAACACCGATCGCGTCATAATCTGGACATGGGTAATCGGCGCCGGACTAGCGGCAACAGCGGGCATCCTCGCGGGTATAGAGAACAAGTTCATCACTCCGGAACTCGGCTGGCAGATGCTTCTGTCGATCTTCGCCGGTGTTGTCTTGGGCGGAATAGGAAACCCGTACGGGGCGATCCTCGGAGGGATGGTAATTGGAATATCAGAAGAGGTCTCGACTGTATTCATCTCCACCGGATACAAACCGGCTGTCGCTTTCGTCATCATGATTCTCATGCTTCTTGTCAAGCCGACGGGGCTGTTGGGGAGGAAGAACTGATGGAACACTTCGTGGGCATACTAAACTACATCGTCTTCTTTGCCATAACCGCGGCTACGTATGGAATTCTCGCGTTGGGACTGAATATCCAGTGGGGAAACACAGGTTTGTTCAACATCGGAATCGCCGGCTTCTATGCGTTGGGAGCGTACACATCCGCGCTGATCTCCGGACTGCCTCCCAGTGCCTGGGAAGGAAGGACGTTCGGTGGATTCGAGCTTCCGTTCATCTTTGGCCTTCTCGGAGCAGCCGTCGTGTGTGGTGTAGTTGCGCTCATCATCGGTGCGCCGACCCTCCGTCTGCGTACCGACTATCTCGCAATCGCCACAATTGGAATCGCTGAGACGATCCGCCTGGTGTTGAGCAACGAAGCCTGGCTGACAAACGGCGTGTGGGGACTGCAACAGATTCCAGCACCACTGTACAACTCAATTCACGGTGCAACAACACGCTACCTCCATGGCCATCCAGGGTTGCCCGTGTGGCTGCACGACCTCATCGCCAAGTCATACGACTGGTTCTACCTCGCATTGGTTCTGGCCGTTCTGTTCATCTTGTACTTGATCCTGGAGCGCCTGGTGCGTTCCCCGTGGGGGCGAGTGATTAGGGCAATCCGCGAGGACGAGGATGCCACCGCTATGTTGGGGAAAAATACTTTCTCATTCAAGATGCAGGCGTTGGTTCTAGGAGCGATGATCATGGGAATCGGCGGAAGCATGTATGCACACTACGCTCGTTTCGTTTCCCCCGCTTCATTCAAACCGCTCTATGGAACCTTCATCATCTGGGTGATGTTGATTCTTGGTGGAAGTGGCAACAATAGGGGAGCGATCCTGGGAAGCTTCACTGTATGGGGAATCTGGGCAGGCACGGACTTCCTGACCAAGTACCTCCCCTTCTCCGCAACCCAGTCGGCCAGTCTACGGGTCATCTTGATAGCCATATTGCTGGAAGTGATCTTGCTCTGGCGACCGCAAGGACTTCTCCCGCAAAAGAAACACCTCTCCACCCCGAAGTGATGCCATAGGACGAATCTCTTCGCTCTTTCTTTTATGCACAAGCGGGGAGGATCACCTGTATCTTGGTTCCGACCTTTTGGAATGGGTGACAACTTCATGGCCAAAACGGCGAAGCGTTTCTCGCGCCAATTCTCACGCTCAGTCAAGCCACTAGGATCAGATAGGAGCCTGCTATTAGTCTGAAGCACGAGACTACTCACCCAGCTCATCAGCACTTATCAACTACTGAATTGCAAGTAGGTACGTCCTTTCTTGGCGTTCTCTGCGTCTCTGCGAGAGCCACAAGCCGCTTTACCGCGCCTTTCGCCTCACTCACTCAAGCCGCTAAGACCGCTAAGGAACGAATTGCCTTGTTGTGCTTTCTCTCCCATGGCTTTCCCCTTGGCGCTATTTGCGGCTATGCGAGAGAATGCTCTTTCCCTCCGCGGCTTGATCCACACGCATCAAGCAAAGCGTGAAAAAGGGGTGGCCACGATGGCCACCCCAAACGGAGGCGTGGATGGATTTCGGATACCAGCGTTAGCCCGATACGGTTAGGACTGGTACAACCTGGCACTTATTGATCTTCCAGATTGTGATTCCACCAGCCACATCGCCGTTGTCTTTGAAATCGACAACCCCAGAGGCACCTTCGTAGTTGATCTCCTTACCTGCTTTCAGCAGGGCAACCGCCTTGGCCCATTCGCCGTAGTAGATCTTCTCACCGCCTGGACTTGCCACCGCGCGGAGATTATCGCGAATCGACTGACCGCTTGTGTCTCCCGCCCGCTCCATCGCCAAGGCGATTACCATCACGGCATCGTAGGCTTGAGCATAATACGGGATTGCGCTCGCTCCGAACTCTGCAGCGTAATCAACATCAAGCTGCTCACTACGGAAACCAGAGGAAGCTACTGTTCCATAAGAACCTTCAATAGGTCCCGGATTGTCCGCCGAAGCGCAAGCCGGTCCTGGAGCAACGCCCTCTCCCTTCATTCCGTCGGAGAAGAGGAACTTGCCCTGGTACCCTGCCTCCGCGGCTTCCACGATCTGCTTGTTCCCATCGACAGGATAACTAACCATGAACACGGCGTCCGGGTCTCCCGTGGTCGCCTTCTCCACCTCGCCACGGTAGGAGGCCTTGTTCTCCTCGTATGGGACCGAAGCAGGAACAGTTCCGCCCAGACTTTCAAACGTGTCACTAAAGACGTCCGCCAGACCCTTTCCGTATGCATTGTTGACGTAGATCACGGAGACCTTGCTGTAGTTAAGCATAACCGCCAGCCGGGCCATTACCACACCTTGAACCTCGTCCGAGACAACCGTACGGAAGACGTAGTCATTATCGTCCAAAGCGGGAATAGCTGGCGAGGTCGAAGCAGGCGAGATCAAGACTACCTCGGCTGGAATGGTAACACTCGAGGCAGCGATCGTTACTCCGCTTGACAAAGCTCCTACAATCGCCTGAACACGATCGAGTTCGACCAGCTTACTCGCGGCATCCCGGCCGACATCTGGAGAGGTTCCTGTATCGCGTATTACCAGCTCAAGCTGTTTGCCAAGGACCCCGCCGGCGGCGTTGATCTGCTCGACCGCGAGCTTAGCCCCGTTGACGATCGCAGGACCGTACGGAGCCAGCGCCCCGGTAAGCGACATCAATGAACCAATCTTGATTGTATCCGCTGCAACTGCAGCAAGGCTCAATCCTATCACAAGTCCAAGCACAACCAATGTCATAATCTTCTTCATGCGTGTTTCCTCCTCAGGATAGATACATCTCTTACTCTAAAGCTACATTTCTAGTAGTCCACCACCTCCTTTTAACAAAAAAAGACCACAGGTATAACCTGTAGTCGTCTACGCCCACCTATTACCTAGCTAATATTTGCTAGGCCTTAGGTAGGCGTAATCAGCATAATAACGAAGTGAACGAGGAACGAGGAGCGGCATAAACCGCTCGCACAACCACTAACTTCTCGAATTCCTCTCACGTCGTTCATGTCAGTTACCACCATAGCACAGGTTGGAGCCATTGTCAAGTCTGTCTTGTCGTAGTCATTTGATCGCTGTCTCGTGTTTTTGTACCATCGCATCACAATGCTAGCAAACGACCAATTGATACGGGTAACTGGCCTGAAGAAACACTACAAGGACGTGCTCGCCGTAGATGGAATATCGTTCTCCATACCACGCGCTAGTGTTTTCACCATCCTCGGGCCGAATGGGGCCGGCAAGACGACGACACTGGAGATCCTTGAGGGGATCCGTGAGCCGGATGCAGGCGAGATCGAGGTCTTCGGAATCCGCGTGAGTCGCGTTGATCGCACAGTGAAGGAGCGGATGGGTATTCTCTTGCAAGAGGCGAACTTCGAGCCGTATCTCAAGGTGAAGGAGGTGCTGCGTCTCTTTGCCTCCTTCTTCAAGCATCCGCTTCCTGTAGAAGAGATACTGGATAGAATCGCGCTCACCGAGAAGGCGAACGCTCACGTGAAGACCCTTTCCGGTGGACAGAAGCAACGGCTGGCGCTCGGTGCGGCGCTGGTAAACAACCCCGACCTCATCTTCCTTGATGAGCCGACGACCGGCCTCGATCCACAGGCGAGGAGGAACATCTGGTCGATCATCACCGACCTCAAGACCCAGGGCAAGGGGATCATCTTAACAACTCACTACATGGAAGAGGCCGAAGCCCTCTCCGATCACGTCTGCATCATGGACCATGGGATAATCATCGCCGAGGGCTCCCCCCAGGAACTGTCGGCGCAGCTCGGGCAAGAGACGATCATCGAATTCACCGCCGGCGAATTGCCAGCGGATGCCATGGCGCCGCTTATTGAAGGATGCAAGACCGCACGCATGGATGGAGAACTGGTGACCGTGGAGACCGAGGACCTCATCGCAACGATGGAACACCTGCTGGCGTGGGCGAAGGGGCGCGACCTCGAACTCAAGAACATGGTCGTGCGCCAGCCAAACCTGGAGGACGTCTTCCTTTCGCTCACCGGAAGGAGGATCAGAGAGTGAAGGGAATCCTCCTTATCGCTAGGGGACATCTGCTAACGGCGTTTCGCGAACGTGTGACACTGTTCTGGTTCCTCGTGTTTCCCATGTTCCTCCTGGTTGTCCTGACACTGATCTTCAGTGGGTTGGGTAATGAAGGGTCGACCAGCTTCTCGGTCGCGATTGCCAACATGGAGCCATCTACCGGTGGGGCGACTGATTTCGCCGCGCTAGTGGAGTCCGTCTTTGAGCAGGCGGCCGCACCGAGTGAGGAAGGCAAGGAGCCGCTTTTCTCTCTTGCCAAGCCCGCCCCCGGCGAGGACAAGGACGCATTCCTCGCCCGCGAGCAGAAGGCCGTTCGTCTCGGACATCTGGCCGCCGTGATTGTTATCCCGCGTGGCTTCAACCAGGGGTTGATGCAACGCATCCTCGGTTCCGACTCGGCGCAAGACGGAGACAACACGATCACCATCTATCAAGACGAGGCGAACGCCGGCTCGCAAATGGCGACTTCGATCATTGAGCAGATCATCTCCGGGATCGACCGCGAGATCCTCGCTCGTACAGGCAAATTCGATGAAGCGAAGGCCATTCCGACCGAGACGATCTGGATCGGTAATGCCAGCGGCGAGGTAGCGTATATAGATTTTCTCCTTCCCGGGGTGATTCTGATGGGATTCTTTGTCACCGGGCTGTTCGGCGTTCCCGGTTCGATCCTATTCGCGCGCGATCGCCAGATCCTACGCCGTTATTGGGTCACCCCCCTCACCACACCACGCTATCTCGCCGGGTTCGCCCTCGGGCACGTCGGACTATGTGCGGTTCAGTTCTTCTTCCTCTACATCCTGGGGAGATTCGCATTTGGGGCGTCTGTCAATTTCGCTCACCCTGAACCACTCCTTTTCCTCCTGCTCGGATCGGTGACGTTTCTCGCGTTTGGCTTTTTCATCGCTTCGATGGCAAAGACCGCCAACTCGGGGATGGCAATCGCCAACGTTCTCAACATGCCGATGATGTTCCTCGG
>CAZRQM010000056.1:0-1691 GCA_964602385.1 uncultured Thermotogae bacterium
TCGCCCTACGGCGCGAACACGCTGAACCTGTCGGATCGCTTGCAGGGGCCGAACGCTACTCACCTGCTGGGGACGGACAACTTCGGCCGCGACGTCCTCAGTCGTGCACTTTCAGGAACCCGGGTCACGCTCCTTCTCGGGTTGTCGATATCGGGGTTCGCCCTCATTCTTGGGCTGCCGATCGGTATGTTATGCGGCTTCTATGATCGTTTCGGAATGATCGTGATGCGCGTGGTCGACGCGATGATGGCCTTCCCCGCGATCATCCTTGCCCTGGCGCTGATGGCCATCTTCGGCAAGCCCGGAATACTCAATGTGATCATCGCCGTGGGCATCGTGTGGGCGCCGCGAATGGTGCGCGTTGTCTACAGCTCCACCCTGTCGCTGCGGGAGAACACGTACGTCGAGGCAGCGCGGGCGCTCGGGATGCCGTCATTCCGCATCCTTGTGCGACACATCGCGATCAACCTCCTCTCACCGGTGATCGTGCAAGCGACGTTCACCTTTGCCTTCTCGATCATGGAAGTGGCGGCCCTAAACTTCCTCGGTGTGGGAATCCCGCCGTACATCGCCAGTTGGGGGGGGATGATGAACGAGGGGCGCACGTATATCATTCGCGCACCGTGGATCATCCTCTTCCCAGGACTATTCTTAGCAACCGCTGTGTTGTCATTTAATCTATTGGGGGATGCGCTGCGCGATCGGCTGGACCCCAAACTACGGAGGATCATGTAATGCTAGTCATCGATGATGCCGCTTATCGTGAGACTGTCGCCACACTGGAGAAGCTGGTGTCGATCCGCAGCGTCAATCCACCCGGTAATGAAGACGAGATTGTCGGTGTGGTCAAGAGCTTGCTCGCCGAGAACGGGATCGACTCCACGATCGTGCCCCTCGCTGAGGGACGAAGCTCTCTTGTTGCTCGCATCCCAGGCCGCGAGAGCGGATCGATCGTTCTCTGCGGGCACCTGGACACGGTGAACGCCGACGAGGCAAAATGGACCGTTCATCCGTTTGAGCCGCGCATCGAGGATGGACGGATGTGGGGGCTTGGATCGGCGGACATGAAGAGCGGGGTGGCGACGATCATCGAGATTGCACTTCTTATCGTGCGCAGTGGCGTGATGCCGAAGAAGGATATTGTCCTTGTCCTCACCGGCGATGAAGAGTACTCATACTCCGGCGCGGCATCTGTAGCCAAATCAGGGTTGATTGACGACGCTGGATTTCTGTTGATCACCGAGCCAACCGCGGGGAGGGCCTACTGTGGCCAGAAGGGCGAGCTGTGGGTGGAAGTGACGTTCAGCGGAAAGGCGGCGCACGGATCGATCCCCGCGTTGGGGATCAGCGCGATCCTACCGGCGGCGCGCTTCTGCCTGGCGTTAAATGAACGGGCGAAAGGTTTTGAAGAATACCCCGGTCGGGGACGCACATCGCTCAACATCGGCCAATTCGACGGTGGCTGGCAGGTGAACATCGTCCCCGACACCGCACGGGTAAAGCTCGACATACGTACCGTCTCGGTGGATGACAAGAAGATGGCCCTCGAACTGATCGAGAGACTAGGGCGCGAGGAAGCGGAAAAAGAGGGAGCGAAGTTCTCGATGAACGTGTTTGCCGATAAGGACCCAATCATCAGCGATGCCGATGACCAGTACGTGCAAGCGTTCCTATCAGCGGTGGCGGGGTCC
>CAZRQM010000056.1:1791-6903 GCA_964602385.1 uncultured Thermotogae bacterium
GTGGAGATCGTACCTAGCCTCGGGGTTCCGGTGGTGATCTACGGGCCGGGGGACATCGCTCAGGCGCATCAGCCGGACGAATTCTTGGAGCTTTCCTCGCTGCGGGGTGCGCTCGCTGTGATAGCGTCATTCATGAACCAGGAACTAGAAACATGATTTCAAGAGAAGAGAGGGAGATGATCGAACTGCGATCATCGCGGAGCAGAATCAGTAAGACCAGTAACGCGAAGGAAAGGTGATGTAATGAGTAACGAGAAGAAGGTTACGGTTATCGCACTGGGTGGCAACGCCATCCTGCAACCCGGACAGCGGGGGACATTCGCTGAGCAGATGAAGAACGTGGAGACCACGTGCCAGCAACTGGCGCAGATGGTCGAGTCGGGCAAGTACAAGATCATCATCACGCACGGGAACGGTCCGCAGGTAGGGAACATCCTGCTGCAGAACGAGACGGCGAAGGACGTCGCCGCCCCGATGCCCCTCTACGTCTGTGGGGCGGAGAGCCAGGGCCTGATCGGGTACATGATGCAGCAGACCCTGCACAACCTGCTCGTCGACAAGGGCAAGGGAGGAATACCGATCGCTACCGTCGTGACGCAAGTCGTCGTCGACAAGAATGACCAGGCCTTCCAGAACCCGACGAAACCGGTCGGCCCGTTCTACTCCGAGGAAGAAGCGAAGAAACTGGAGTCGGAGAAGGGGTATCACATCAAGGAAGACGCTGGTCGCGGCTGGCGGCGAGTCGTTCCATCTCCCGATCCGATTGAGATCTTCGAGAAGGAAGCCGTGCGGCAGCTCGTCGATGCCCGCTCGATCGTCATCGCTTCCGGTGGCGGCGGGATCCCGGTCCTCAAAGAGGAAGAGAAGCTTGTCGGTGTCGATGCGGTCATCGACAAAGACCTCGCCGGTGAACGGCTCGCTGTCGATGTTGAGGCGAAGATCTTCCTTGTGCTTACCGATGTGGATCAGGTAAAGCTGAACTACAAGACGCCGCAGGAGAAAGGGCTATCACACATAACCCTCGAGGAAGCGAAGAGGTACCTCGCTGAGGGGCACTTCGCCAAGGGCTCGATGGAGCCGAAGGTGCGGGCGGCAATCAGGTTCATCGAAGCCGGAGGAGAAAGGGCAGTCATCACATCGCTCGATAAAGCGGTTGCCGCACTTGACGGTAAAGCGGGAACCACGATAACAAAGTAGGGGGTGCAAGAGGGTAAAGAGTGAATGGCGGATGCAAATCGCAAACCCAACGAATCCCATGAACCCTATGAACCCAAAGAACTCAACGAACTCAACGAACTCAACGAACTAATTTAGGAGGAGAAAGACATGTTAACAAAGCAGCTACGTGGACGCGATTTCATCAGCCTGATGGACTACTCGCGTGAAGAACTGGAGACGATTCTGGATGTATCCCTCGATCTCAAGCGCAAGCTTGCGATGGGAGAGGAGGCTGAACTGCTGAAGAACAAGACGCTGGCGATGGTCTTTGCCAACCCTTCCACCCGCACCCGCACCTCGTTTGAGGCGGCGATGACGCAACTTGGTGGGCACGCGCAGTTCCACACCCCCGAGGTCATGCAGATTGCCCATCACGAGACGTGGATCGACACGGCCAGGGTCCTCGACCGCTACGTGGAAGGGATCATGATCCGCATGTACGGTCTGGAGAAGTACGGCATGGCGCGCGACATCTTAAACGTGATGGCCGAGGCGGCGGAGATTCCGGTGTTCAACGCGCTCGACGACAAGGAACACCCGTTCCAGATCATGGCCGACCTCATGACGATGATCGAGAAGCTCGGTCCTAACTGGCGCGAGAAGAAAGTCGTGATGAGCTGGGCCTACTCCGAGCGCGTCAAGTCCGCCGGTGTGCCGCAGACGATGGCCATCGCCGCATCGCTGCTCGGGATGAACCTCACCCTCGCCTACCCGAAGAAGTACGACGTTGACCCCGACTACATGGCATTCGCCAACAAGGCGGCCGAGCAGAGCGGAGCGAAGATCAACGTGGTGAACGATGTATTCGAGGCGTCCAAGGGCGCCGACGTGATCTACGCCAAGAGCTGGGGCAGCTTCCTGATGAAGTCGGAAGAGGACCAGGAGTATCGCAAGCAGTTCAAGAACGACTGGCGCATCTCCAAGAAGCACTTCGATCTGGCCAACAAGCAGGCGATTTTCATGCACTGCCTGCCCGCCGACCGCAACTTTGAGGTAACCGACGAGATCATCGATGGGCCGATGTCGGTCGTCTATGACGAGGCAGAGAACAGATTGCACACCGAGAAGGCCATCCTGGCCCTATCAATGCGCCAGGGCTAGTTATAAGGAGGAAACATGAGTTGGTTTGACCTAAAAGGACGCAGTCTGATCGGCGAACTCGATTGGACGCGCGAAGAATACGACCTGGCGATGAAGCTCACCGACCAGTTGAAGGGGCTGTACTACAGTCGCAGCCCGCATCCGTACCTGGAATACAAGACGTTTGCGATGATGTTTTTCTCTGGATCGACGAGGACGCGAATGTCGTTTGAGACCGCGATGACGCAGCTTGGTGGGCATTCCCAGTTCCTCAACCCGAGTACGATGCGCCTGTCGCTTGAAGACAAGCCCGGTGCCGGTGAGACGGTGAAGGACACGGCCAAGGCCATGTCCCGCTTCTGCGACGGGATCGGCATCCGCTTGCTGGATGACCAGATTAAGTACTACGGTCACGGGAACGAGGTCCTGCGCAAGTTTGAGGAGTACGCCGATGTGCCAATCATCAACATGGCCTCGGACGTCAACCACCCCTGCCAGTCGCTCACCGACATCTACACGATGCACGAGAAGCTGCAGGGTGACGTGAAGGGAAAGAAGATCGTCATCACCTGGGCGTACACCCCGTGGATTCGCGGGCGCTGCTCGGTGCAGGGGACGGCCCTCATCTCGTCGATGTACGGGATGGACGTTGTCGTTGCCAACCCGCCCGAGTTCGACCTCGACACCGTCGTGATGCAGCAGTGTCGCAACGAGGCGAGCAAGTCCGGAGGATCCTTCGAGATCGTCCACGACATGGACGTGGCCCTCGACGGCGCAACGGTCGTCTTCCCGCGCAACTGGTTCACCGGGAAGCGCTACGACATCGGGAAGGATGAGGAGCTGAAGATCGCGCAGAAGTACCAGGATTGGCGCTACACTGCCGATAGGCAGAAGAAGCTCACCAACCCCGGCTACCTGCTGCAGTGCATGCCGATCGATCGTGGAAACGAGGCCGACCCAGCGGTATGCGACAACGACCTGTCCTGGATCTACGACCAGGCAGAGAACCGCTTGCACACCCAGAAGGCCATCCTTACACTCACCATGGGAGGCAGGCTCTAAGGGGATAACCCCGAGATTGTAAGTAAGTGGGGGCAGCCCCTCGGGTTGCCCGAGGTGAGCTGCCCCCAGTTGTGAAACGGAGAGGACGATGAAAGACACTGTTTCTTCGCGCGAGGATGGGAGGAAGAAGGACCATGAAACCGGTGGAATGATCGGTGCATCCGTCCTTCGACCCGATGCGGTTGACAAGGTGCGGGGTGAGGCAAGATACGTCGACGATCTCGTCTTCACTGGGATGCTCTACGGCCGCGTCATGAGAAGTAGCGTCCCGCACGCGCGCCTGAACGGCTTCGACCTATCGCAGGTAGAAAGCGATCCCTCCGTCGTCTGCACCGTAACCGCGGATGATGTCCCAGGCGAGAATATCGTGCACGTCGTCTACGATGATCAGCCCGCCCTGGCAAAAGAAATAGTGCGCTACATCGGTGAGCCGATCGCGCTTGTCGCGGCGAGGGATCGCATTGGAGCGGAGCGCGCGGCGAAATTGGCCAAGATCGACTATGAGCCGCTTCCTGTCGTTTCCGATCCGATCGTTGCGCTCTCCGATGACGCCCCGGCTGTTGCCGTACCGGAGGTGGTTGAGGAAGGAAAGAACGTGTTCAATCACATGCGCCTGCGCAAAGGTGACGTTGAGAGCGGCTTTGCACAAGCGGATGTGATCGTTGAAGGCGAGTACAGCACCGGGTATCAGGAGCACGCCTATCTCGAGACGCAGGGGGCGATCGCCGTTCCCGATGAGAATGGGTCGATGACGATCTACGGGTCGATGCAGTGCCCGTTCTACGTTCAGGGTGCCGTTGCGCGTGTCCTCGGCCTCCCGCTCTCCAAGGTGCGCGTCGTGCAGACGACGACGGGTGGTGCGTTCGGTGGCAAGGAAGACGTCCCGTCGCTCGTCTCGTCACTCGCTGCTCTCCTGGCGTGGAAGGCGCGCAAGCCGGTGAAGCTCATCTATGATCGCACCGAGGACATCTTAACATCGAGCAAGCGCCATCCATCCGTTGTTCATTACAAGAGCGGGGCGAAGAAGAACGGCACCCTCACCGCGATCGAGGCCGACTTTGTGTATAACGCGGGCGCGTATCAGACCCTATCATCGGCCGTCCTCTGGCGCGGCCTGATGCACGCCGCCGGACCGTACCGTGTTCCAAACGTCAAGCTCGACGGGTATTCCGTGGCCACAAACACCGTTCCCTGTGGCGCGTTCCGCGGGTTCGGTAGTCCGCAGGTGATATTTGCCCACGAGTCACAGATGGACAAGCTCGCCGACAAACTGGGAATAGATCGGTTGGAGATCCGCCGTAGAAACGTGTTGAAGGTGGGGGACAAGACGAGCACGAACCAGTTACTGGAGGAGAGTGTGGGAGTCCTGGAGACGATCGACGTGGCTGGCAAGATGGCCCACTGGCAGGAGCGCCTCACCGCGATCGATGACTTCAACGCCTCTTCCGAGGATCGCAAGCGGGGGATCGGGATCTCGACGATCACCTACGGCGTTGGCCTCGGCGGCAAGGCCCCGTTCCTCGATAAGGCAGGGGCGTACATGAAGCTCGAAGCCGATGGCTCGATTGCCTTCTCCGTGGGCACGGTGGAGATGGGACAGGGACTGATCACCGCGCTAACCCAGATCGCCTCGGAAGCATTGCAGGTGCCCGTGGAGCGGATCCACATGGCGCAGGTCGACTCATCGCGCGTTCCCGACTCCGGCCCCACCGTTGCCTCGCGCGGAACGATGATGAGCGGCCTGGCGATCGT
>CAZRQM010000057.1:0-6858 GCA_964602385.1 uncultured Thermotogae bacterium
GATCAGGTATATGTGCCAAACCTGCGCAATCCCGGCGAAGAACAGATACGCGAGCGCGGCCGAGGCAAGGGCAATTCCACCGTCGGCAATGATCATCACGCTGCGCCGGCTGAAGCGATCGATCAGCGGCCCGGCAAAGGGGCCGATCACCACTTGAGGGATGATCGCCACCAATGTGGCGGTCGCAAGGACGGTTGCCGATCCGGTCGTCTTGGTCAGCCACCACACAAGGGCAAACTGCACGAGCTGACTCCCGATGAGGGAAAACTGCTGGCCCGTCCAAATGGTGAAGAACGGGGTCTTCCAACGACGTTTCTCTTCCGGCATATGGATCCTTTCAATTGTTAGTGCGGTCAATGAGTCGAACGACTCAATCCCTGATCCGTATTCTGATGCGTAGCTTCTCTAGCCCCGAAGCCCGCGCCTCAACCATTGCAGCCCCCGGATCATGCAAACAGTGGTAAGGCCGAGTGCCAGCCACAGGAGAATAGGGGAAAAGAATATCGCAGCAATGATAATCATCACAATAAAGATCGCGGTGATCGCGCTTCCCACCAGACTGAACAACAGCCCAAAGGCCGAACCCACGATGCAAAGAATCACGCCAACCACCCCCACAATGAACGCGATTATCATCTTGTCACCTCATCCTTTCAAACACGGGACTTATTCCTTACCGTTGCTCCGTCCGCTACCCTCAGTGACTCGGAGTATTCGACGGTTTCAATATTGCATCCAGGGCCAATCTCCACAGCCTTACCTCGCACGGTCTCAGCGGTTGTATTTTCGAGCAAGATCTCGTCGCCCTCGATCTGTGTCGTGTGCAACTCCGCCATCCCTCCGCCAGTGAATAGCTTGATCAGACCATCTAGAAGGATCCCTTTCTCTCTCCACCCGCCGCGAGTAACTTCGATGCGCTCCCCTCCGATCTCGCGCACGTCACAGCGCCCTCCAAGCCTGATCTCTACCCGATCGGCAGACAGAAGTCCCCCAATCCTGAATCCGCCGCTTGCCTTAAAGATCTCGGCTTCCACGTCCAATTCAGTCCGTAGACTACCGCTTATCTTGATGTACTCCGAAGTGATTCCCTTGCCCGTCTTGAACGTGCCCGAGCACTTGAGTTCCTTGACCTTGACCTCTCCGTCAATGCGTGCGCTCCCACTGACCTTCATTTCGTCGGCGATAACATCCCCAGAGAAGACCGCACTCCCCGAAGCAGTAATCGTTGTTGCCTCGGTCTTTCCTTGAATCTTGCCTGCTCCCGATATCCTTATTTCCTCTGCGGTGATATCGCCTGTGATCTTTCCCGCACCGGAGATGGAAACACGATCATACGTTCCGCCTCCGATCGTTCCTGCACCGGAGATACTTGCTGAGTTGCGCTTCTCGCTCATTCCTCCTCCTTGGCCTCTTCTCGCTCTTCTGCTAGCCGTTCGCGTTCTTCGGCCACTCGTTCCTGCTCTTCAGCGATTCGTTCTTGCTCCTCTTCAGTGCGTTCCTGTTCTCTCTCGGTCTGCTCTTGTTCGTCTCTTTCCGAGAACCCCTTCTCCTTGGTACAGTCTAGCTTGATTTGTTCGATAAGCATCTGCAGATCGACCGACTGCACAACCTCAGTCTCGGGATCGAAGACTGCTCCCGGCGCGGAGATGGCCACCATGCTGATCTCCGCGGAGATCCCCGCCGCGGCAAGGCGCTTGCGAAGCAGGTACAGCAGGAGGTGCTCCTCGCGAATTCTATCGATCAGACTGCCGGCCACCGATCGATCCAGCGTCTGCTTTGCCAGATCGATCTCCTCCTTCCTTGCTGTTTTCTCCAACTGACGAAGAACACCGATGCACAGTGTTTCCTGCAGCGAGAGCGTGGATCGATCATCGCCAAGATGGCAGGCCCTGATCACTTCGTCATCGAGCCATCCGAGACTGCGAAGCTTGGAGAACGCCACCTCAAGCTTGCCATTGACACGGGCAGTGATCAGCTCGGCGAGATCGTCGAGGGGATGGGTGTCTTTCATCTCCACGATCCGTTCGATGCGGGCGATGATCTTCTCTTGCGGGAAGAACGTCTCCTGCCCGGTGAACGTTGCGCGGCGAATGAACCAACTCTCGGGGATCAACCCCTTCCTCTTCCAACGATAGAGCTGACCATAGGAGATTCCAAGCTTCTCCAGTACTTCCTTCTTCGAAATCAGCTTCTCTTCGTCCACATCACGCCTCCTCGCGCATCATAACAACACACTGTTATGCACACCTGTCACAGGTGGGCTCTTTGACGCAAGTGGAGGTCGATGGGAAAACCCGCGCCGTCTTCTTCCTGCGTCTTCGCGTACTTTGAAATAACCTGTTAATTTCCGCATTGCGAACGAGTTCGTCCCGTCTCAGTTCCGCCAGTTTCTCTATTTCGTACGTCGATAGGTACATTCTTGCCACCTCCCAAGGTGTTTATCATGGGAGCAGTATAACATAACACTGTTACGATGTCAAGCCATAGAGAAGAAACATCGTTTCCTCGCTAGTCATCTGCGTTTCCGGCACTGTCCAGTTCCGTTGTCTCCTTTCTCGGCCCTTAAATTATGCCAGCAAGATCTGCTTGTTGCCGATCGACAGGCCGGCACAGAAAGGCGTGAAGATCGTTTGACCTTCACGCCTAAGTGCATTCGTGAAACGCATTTCGTTATTGGCCAATCACGCTTACTCCGCCAACTGCGATCGCCGGTGTATTGACCGCTCCCAGCGCCCACATAGGATTGTTGCCGAGCGCGATCAGGTTGTCCTTCAGTAGGTTGTAGGAATTGCCGGCGATCATCGTATTCTTCACGCGGCCGACGATTTTCCCGTCCTCGATCTTGAACGCGACAGCGACGTTGTTTGAGAACTCGCCGGAGGCGAGGTTCCCTTGTCCCAGGCCAAGGACGCTTTCCACAAGCAACCCCTCCTCGATCGAGGCGATGATCTCGTTCTCATCTTTGTCTCCCGCGGAGACAAGCACGTTACTTATCCCGATGCTCGGCGGGGTGCGGAATCCTCCTCCTCCCAACAGTCCGCCCTTGTACCCATTTCCGGTGGGGGCGGCCTTGGCAAGGGCGGCGGTCCACAGATCGTACGTGAAGCCCTCGATCGTTCCCTGTGACACGAGAGGCGTCCGAGAAGAGGTTGTTCCCTCGTCGTCGAACGCGCTGCTGCGCGGCCCGCGCGGGATTGTCCCGTCGTCTGCAAGGCAGAAGCGAGGATCGAACGCTCTTTCTCCCACTCGGCCCTTTAACGGGGAGGTTCCCATGTATACCGATTTCCCGTTAAACCCAACCAGCAGCGGCAAAAGGAGGGCGATCGTGCCGTTGGGGGTGAATACGATAGGAAGTTCCTTCGATGGCGCGGAGACGATCTTCTTGCCATGGCGAAGGAAGTCGACGATGCGAGAGACGAGTCGATCCGGATCGAGATCGCTCATCGCGCGCACCTCCTGTTCGTCGAACAGAACGAAGATGTCCCCCTCGCTCGTCTTTCCTACCTCGGCTGAGAGCCCGATGTGGGTGCGTTCTTCCTCGACGTTGAGGCCCGATGTGTTCCTGATCGCGACGGTCTCCACGCTCTTTACTAGCGATAGGCCTATATCGACCTGCGAATCAGCATCGCGCAGCTTGCCGATCACCTTCTCGCCCAGATCGACTAGCGCCTGCTCGGAGACATCTTCGATCTCTTTGTCGTAGACGCCGGTTAGTGGAGTAGGCCTATCGGCAGAAAAGCTGAATCCGGCCTCCTCTCCAAACGTGGCCGCAGCGATGGCGGCCTTGCTCAGCGCAGAGGGATCATCCATGTCCGTTGTCGTGGAGAACCCGAGACGGCCGTTTGCGATCACGCGCAGGGCAATCCCCTCGGTCTCCTTGCTCTTGATCGACTCTAGCTTACCGGAACGGAACTCGATTGGAATGGTCCTTGCTCTCCGACGGTAGATCTCGGCCTGGTCGACTCTGTTCTTCAACGTTGCGAGCAATTTATCCATCACTTCCCTCCTACTGTTACGTTCCGGATTCTGATGTGCGGCGCTCCGTCTGTCACGGGAAGAGGGAACTGTCCGCCCTTTCCGCATCCACCCGATCCGCCGTACATGGTGAGATCAACCCCGATTCCATCGATCGAACGGAGCGTCTCAAAGACGTTTCCCGTGAGAACGACGTCCCTTTGCATCTCTCCTTGTTCCCCGTGTTCGATCTCGTACGCATAGGCAGCGGAGAAGGTGAATTGCTCGAACATCGTCTGCCCGCCGTAGGCGCGCACAGCATACAGGCCGTGGTCGACCTCGGAGAGCATCTGTTGCATGGTCTGTTTCCCCGCCTCGATGTAGGTATTCGTCATGCGCACGATCGGTTCGTACTCATACGAGATAGCACGTGCGTTCCCGGTTGGCACGGCTCCCATCTTCTTCGCCGTCTCCCGCGAGTGCAGGAGGCTGCTTAGAATGCCGTCCTTGATCAGATACGTCTTTGCCCGCGGCGTACCCTCGTCGTCAAACGGGACATTCCCGCGCAGGCCGCGGATGAACCCCTCATCGACCACGTTCAGATCGTCGTTTCCGAAGCGCGATCCGAGCTTCATCACCTTCTTCAACTGTTCGTTCTTGAACAGGAAGTCCGCCTCGCAGAAGTGACCGAACGCCTCGTGGATGAATACGCCGGCGAGGCTGGGGTCGAGGATGACGGTGTACTTCCCGCCGCTGACCGGCTTGGCCGACAGCAGATCAATCGCGCGCTTCGCCGCATCGCGTGTTTCCTGTTCTCTGTCTAGCACGTACGCGTATCCCGCGGCCTCCCCGAGCGACTCGAACCCCTGCTGGATGTTCCGCGGGCCATCGCTCGCCACCGCGACCAGCAGGAGGGTGATATCGGGGATTTCCTGTACGATGAACGTCCCTTCGGAATTGCCGAACGTCACCGTGCGGAATGAGTCGGTATAGCGCGCATTCGTTGAGACGATCCGCTTGTCGTAGTCAAGGAGGATGCGATTATACTCCTCGGTCAGTTTCTTCTTCTCTTCCAGAGGGACGGTGCGAAAGTCGCGCTTGAGGTCGGCTGTGACGGACTGTTGTACGGGCTCGACAGGGGCCAGCGCAACCGGTTCATCGATGCTCGCCGCGACGAGCCGCGCCATGCGTGTCGCCTCCTTCACCTTCCCCGGCAGGTCGGAGATGTCGTTGAACGCCGCGATCCCCCAACCCCCATCCTTCAATGCGCGAACGATACCTCCTTGTTCATTCGAGCCTTCGATGTTCTCCAGCTTATCCTTGCGGAAGAGCACTTGACTGCGCGCTTCCTGTTCGATGCGTATCTCCGTGTAATCGGCGTCGCTTCCCGCGATCGCCTGCTTGATCCTTTGTTCCACGCTACTAACCTCCTTATGCTCACCGGCCCAGCCTAACGTCACACTGTTACGTTTTCAAGTCGCATAAGCAGCCCTTTGCTTCTCACATTTTGGGGACATAATGTATTGTTATGCTGCGATCAACGTGGTGCAATGTTTTCGTGCCTGAGGAAGAAGGATGACAGCTCTAGCGAAGGGTCATGTTTACAACATTGTTCAGGCGAAACTGGCTTGCGTGTCCGATCATTGCAGCGGCAGCTAGCTGTGCCTTGAGAGCTGA
Source organism: uncultured Thermotogae bacterium (assembly GCA_964602385.1). Taxonomy (GTDB): domain Bacteria; phylum Bipolaricaulota; class Bipolaricaulia; order UBA7950; family UBA9294; genus M55B144. The sequence continues at coordinate 5,632 of CAZRQM010000057.1, forward strand.
ATAAGAGAGGCGAGACACTTGACATGAATCGTCGAATAATAGCCTTCTTAACCGGGCAATCATTGGTCGACGTCGGAGGGACGTTCTCCCAGGTCGCCGTGTTCTGGACGGCATTATCCCTCACCGGGTCGGCCATTTCGGTTGGCTCACTCGGCGGCGTGTGGACGTTCAGTATGGCCGTGATGAGCCTGATCTCCGGTACCATCGTTGATCGGTTCAATCGCAAGGCGTTGATGATCCTTCTCGACGGCCTACTCGGCGTGGTCAGCTTGACCTTGTTTGCGCTAGCTACGACTGGAGTTCTGCAGATCTGGCACCTGTGGCTTTTTCTCGTTGCGGAAGCAGTGTTGGGAATCCCATCCAGCTTGGCCTCTCAAACCCTCCTTCCCGACTTGGTAGATAATGAGAAACTCCTGCGAGTGAACGGCATCCTGCACTCCTGGGGTGGAGTGGACAATCTGGTGGAGGCGGCGCTGGCCGGGGTGATCATCAAGCTGTGGGGACCGGGGCCGATCTTCCTGATCAATGCGATAACGTACTTCCTCGGGGCGGTGAGCCCGCTCTTCATCTGGAGGCTCGCGACCCGCGCCCACAAACCGTCTGAGCGCTGGCGCCCGTTCGCTGACCTGCGATTCACAACACGATACCTGACAAAAGAACAGCTATTACGCAAGTACATCCTGTTGAACCTGGGTAGCAACGTGGTCTTTGCCCCGCTCTTCTTCATGGCTCCATTGGTAGCCAAGGCAGTTGGTGCCGGGTCAGAGGGGTATGGGTTCTTCCAGAGCCTGACGATAGGAGGACTGCTCGCCGGGAGCCTTCTTGCTGCCACGATCGGTGCCCGCTGGCCCAAGGTCATCGTGTGGCTCGGCGGAGCCGCCCTGTACTCCCTTAGTTTCGTCGCGCTCGGGTTGTGGCTCTCCCTACCGATCGCGTTTGCCGTCTTCTTCCTGTTCGGCTTGGGGTGGACCGGTGGGCGTGTGTACCTGGGAACTCTTGTCCAGCAGGTACTTCCGAGCGCTCACCGTGGCCGGATCATGGGCATTACGAGCTTCCTTGGCGGCGTTCTTCAGCCGCTCTCCCTCAGCCTGGCGATGGTGTTTGTCGATCGCGCGGGCCTGGGGACCGTCCTCGTCGCCGTGGGCGCGCTGAACCTGGCCATGGTATTCCTTACCGCCTGGCTCCTCCCGCTCCGGGAAAAGGAGTGGACGCTTTCCACGCCCGAGG
>CAZRQM010000058.1:0-1696 GCA_964602385.1 uncultured Thermotogae bacterium
CGAGGAAAAGAGGGATTCTTCGATCTCTTCTCTCGTCGTCGCGCAGACCTCAGCGAGCGCCGTGTCGAACGAGAGGTATCTATCCAAGGGGGAGGTTGCAATCCAGATCTCGCGCAGGGCTTCTCCCCCGTATCTCTCAAGGAGGTAATGCACAAGGAGGCCGGCCTCCACCTCGACCGTTCTCTCTGAGGCCATCCCAAAGTCGATCGAGGATAGTGGGAACCAGTGCTTCTCTTGACGCAACTTGCATCCTTCTTCCGCAAGGAGATCCTGATCACAGGAGAGGGCCATGGCCACTCCGGCGCGCAGAAGCCGCGAATATGTATCCTTTCCCCAAGCATAAATAGGGAGAACCTCTCCCATGCGATATGCAGCGTCATCCTCGGGAAGGAGGTGAAGCGTCGCGTTCTTCTCCGAAGAGAGAGGGATAAGGGACTCTCCTCTGTCCCGTGTTTCCGTAGCGGGATGGAAGAAGAGGGTCATCCGCTCTGGAAGATCGCTCGGTGGAAGGGCTAGCCTGTTAATCATCCCTTCATAAATGCGCTCGATCTGTGAGATTTCCGCCCACCCTTCCCGGGAGACCTGCGGCGAAACAAAGACCCGCAGTCCGTGTGCTTCTGTCACCGTCCATCCCTCGTATAGGGTGAGAAGAGCCTGCATCTCGTCCTTCGCCTCTCCCTCTTCAAGGTGGGAGATCAACGCCCTTGCTTCGGTGAATGCTCCTACCGCAAGAGCACACCGCGCAGCAAGGGTGATCTCACCCCAAGAGAGATCATCGACGCGCCACGCGCTACACCTTACCCATGCCGTGTCGGGGAACCCTCCTCCCAGCAGATAATAGACCGATAAGAACGGGAAATCGGGGGCATCTCGTCCCGCTTCGATCCCCGCCGCGTACCAGCGCGCGCCCATCTCCTCAGGTGGTTCCGAATCAATGCGGTTAAGGAGGTTTACCGTCGATCCCCTTCCCCATGCTTGTTTCATCGCACGGATCCCGCCTTTCGTCTCAATGAGAAACTGAACGAATGAAGCCCCTTCTAATGCCAGAATATCCTCTGGCGATACCTCGCCGTGCACTGAAAGTCCAAACAGCTTCCGGAGATCGCTGAAAGCGATCGAGACCGGAGAGTACGGGGAATCGAACTGCTGATAGATCGACTCCGGGAAACGCCCCCTCTCCTCCGCTCGGATCAGTTCTGGTAGTGTTAGGAAGAGCCGATTTGGCAGGGCCGCAACCACCGCATGGAAGTCCCGCTTCGGCTCCGTCGCATATAGCCTTGTTCCCGCATGGAGGATTTGCGATCCACACCGCCCCCACCCGAAGGCGAGGATCAGCTCAGCCAGGCGGCCACGCGGATTCTCCCCAACGAGGAGATCGAGTGGAGCCAGGTAGACCGAGCGTGCCTCGGGGCTCTTACGTTTGCTGATCGAGGTCTGCATCGAGGAAACATCGTCGTGAACAAAGACATCGATCGGAGTTGGAACAAGATCTGGATTGACATCGAGAAGATCAAGGAGTTCCCCGTAATCTTGCTTTAGCACCCCAGCGAGCGCGGCGTGATCGTCCCTTCCCGGGCTGTTCTTCTGGTATCGAAGGACGAAGTCTCCTTCCTTATAGTAGAGGGTTCCTTCAAGCTCTGGCGTGGCCACCGGTTCAATAACAAGCACGAGGATGAGCACGGCAATACCGATCGCA